>NZ_AGVX02000756.1 GCF_000239155.1 Actinoalloteichus spitiensis RMV-1378 | reverse complement strand
CGCGGCGGCCGGGCCTCGGGAGGTCAGCTCGGCGCGCGGCCTCAGCTCGCGACGGTGACGGTCTCGATGGTCACCTCGGTGTTGGGGGCACCGCCGCCCGCCTGCGCCTCCATGGAGCCGTCGTGGCCGGCGGCCGCGATCTCGTCGACGACCTCCAGACCGGCGTCCTCGATCGAGCCGAAGACGGTGTACTGCGGGCCGAGGGCGTTGGAGTCGCCGTAGACCATGAAGAACTGGCTACCGCCGCTGTTCGGCGCGCCCGAGTTGGCCATCGCCAGCGTGCCGCGCGGGTAGGTCTGCTCGGGGTCGATCTCGTCCGGGACGTTGTACCCCGGGCCGCCCATGCCCGTGCCGCTCGGGTCGCCGCACTGGAGGACCTCCAGGGCGTCGGTGCTGTCCACCAACCGGTGGCAGGGGGAGGCGTCGAAGTAGCCGCTCTCGGCGAGGTGCAGGAAGCTCTGCACCGTGCAGGGGGCCTGCTCGCGGTCCAGGGTCAGCGGGATCTCGCCCTCGTTCGTGCCCAGGGTCACCGAGACGGTGCCCTCCGAGGGCGTCGGGTCCGGGTCCTCCGGCATGCCGACCTCGGGCAGTCCGTCGACCGGCGGCTGCTCGGCCTCGATGTAGGCGCAGGGGCCCTCCGTGGTCACCGCCTCGGGCATCTCGGGTTCGCCGCTGGCGGCGGTGTCGGTGGCGTCCGACGCGGTCTGCTCGTCGTCACCGCCGCCCATCGTGGCCAGGAAGTACACCAGACCGACGACCAGCACGGTTCCCAGCACGGTGGCGCTCACGCCGATCGTGCGGCGGCGCTTGGCCCGTTGTGCCCGGCGTTCCAGCTGGCGCTCCAGCTTGCGTTTGGCTGCCTGGCGGCGTTGCTCGTTGCTCGGCACCTCGCTCCCTCCCAGGGATCGACACGGCGGTGGCAGCCGGTGAGTCTATGTCGAGAAGCCGTACGAGCGTAGTGAGAGGTTCGCCCCTGGTGCGGACGGGGCAGCCGACTCCGACCCGTGGCGGGGGAGCCGGGGCCGGTGACGAGGGAGTGGACGACCACGCCAGAGCCCGGAGCGGGCGCTGCGCTTCGGAGGGGCGCACGGTCCCGCCCGGTCGAGAACCCCGCCCCGCCGGCCGGGGCGACGTCCGGTGCCCCGCGCCCCGGACCGGCCCGTCGGCAGCGGTGGGGTGGTGGCCCGGTTCGCCACGGCACCGCCGGGAGCGGGCAGGACGAGCCGCCCCTTCCCGGGCCGCCGTGGTGCGGGCACGGTCGCGCTCGCGGCTCGGGGCGCGGTGCGAACCGTCGTCGGGGCGGCGGGACGAGAGACGCCAACCGAGGTGGCCGCACCGGTTGGCTAGGCTGTGACGGGTCGCCCAGCGCCGCCCGGCACTCACACGGCGTGCCGAACCGTCACGCGACGCGACCACGGACACCACCCCGCTGGAGGTTCTCGCGTGCTCGTCGTCGGCTTCCCGGCCGGTCCGCTCCAGGCCAACTGCTACCTGCTGGCACCGGCGGAGGGCGCGGGCTGCGTCATCGTCGACCCCGGTCAGGAGGTCGGTGAGCCGTTGGCCGAAAGGCTGCGCACCCACCGGCTGACCCCGCTGGCGGTGCTGCTCACCCACGGGCACTTCGACCACTCCTACTCCGCCGCCCCGATCTGCGAGGAGTACGGGGTGCCGGTCTGGGTCCACCCCGAGGACCGGCCGATGCTGGCCGACCCGCTGCGCGGACTCGGTCCGGACGTCGCCGCGCTGCTGGGCGGGCGACTGGAGATGAGGGAGCCGGCGGAGGTCCGGGAGCTCGCGGACGGCGCCACCCTCGACTTCGGCGACCTGT
>NZ_AGVX02000757.1 GCF_000239155.1 Actinoalloteichus spitiensis RMV-1378 | reverse complement strand
GGTCGGCGGTCGGCGGTCGGCGGTCGGCGGTCGGCGGTCGGCCGAGGAGCTCAGCCGGTGGTGTCCCGCTTCTCCCAGCCCTCCTTGAACAGGTTGAAGTTGGCCTGCTGGCGCGGGTGTTCGGCGACCGCGTCCAGGTCCAGCTCCACGCCGAGCCCGGGCCCGGTGGGAAGGGCGAAGTAGCCGTCCACCACCTCCGGGTTGCCCGGGGCGACGTCCTTGACGAAGGAGTCGGCGAAGTCGTTGAAGTGCTCCTGGATCTTGAAGTTCGTGGTGCAGGCCGCCAGGTGCAGGTTGGCGGCGGTGAGCACCGCTCCACCGACGTTGTGCGGGGCGATGAGCACGTGGTGCGTCTCGGCGGTGGCGGCGAGCTTCTTGGTCTCCAGGATTCCGCCGAAGTGGGAGATGTCGGGCTGCACGATGTCCGCCGCCTGGAGCGCGAACAGCTGGCGGAACTCGTGGCGGGTGTGCAACCGCTCGCCGGTGGCGACGGGGGCGTTCGCCCGTGCGGCGAACTTGGCGAGGGACTCGACGTCGTCCGGCGGAACGGGTTCCTCCAGCCAGGCCGGGTCGTAGGGTTCGAGGAGGCGGGCGAGCCGGGAGGCGGTGGCCGCCGTGAAGCGCCCGTGCATCTCGACCAGCAGTTCGACGTCCGGGCCGACGGCGTCGCGGACGGCCTCCACCAGGGAGACCGACCGCATCGTCTCGGCGTGGTCGAGTTCCATGGTTCCGGGGCCGAACGGGTCGAACTTGAGCGCCCGGTACCCCCGCTCCACCACGGTCCTCGCGGCCGCGTGGAACTCCTCGGGGGAGCGCTCGACCGTGTACCAGCCGTTGGCGTAGGCCTTGATCCGGTCGCGCACGGCTCCGCCCAGCAATCGGTAGACGGGCTGGCCGAGGGCCTTGCCGACGATGTCCCAGCACGCCATCTCGACGCAGGCGATGCCGGACATCACGATCTCGCCCGCCCGCCCGTAGTCCAGGTTGTACATGCGGTGGACCAGCGACTCGATGTCGAAGGGGTCGGAGCCCACGACGTGGTTCGGCGCGGCCTCGGCGAGGTAGCCGAGGAGCGCGTCGGTGTGGTTGAGCATCCGGGCCTCGCCGACGCCGGTGAGGCCCTCGTCGGTCTCGACCACCACGTAGGTCAGGTTCCGCCACGGCGTGCCCAGTACCGCGGTGCGAATGTTGGAGATCTTCACGGTGCCGTCCCTGTCATCCTTGCCGTCCTTGTCATGGGGTTCGCCCCGGCGTCCCCGCCGGGGCGGCGATCAGGCGGGGGTGGGCAGTCGGGTCAACGGGCCGATGTCGCGCGCCCCGCGCGGTGACGCCTGCTCCAGCAGCCCGTAGCGGTCCAGCAGGGCCATGCCGAGCTCCGCGCGGCGGACCCGTTCCCTGCCGCTGCGCACGGCCACGTCCCGCAGGTGTTCCCCGACCGGGTAGATGTCCGGCGCGTTGCGGAGCCCGAACTTCAGGTAGACCGGGGCCACGGTGCGCACGAGCTCCGGGATCTCGAAGTGGCGGACGTAGCCGCCCAGGTTGTCCGGCGACTCGACGTAGAGGTCGATCGCGGCCCGTCCGGCGGCGCGCACCGACGCCAACTGGGCCAGGCTCAGGTCGCCGGGGACGTTGACGGAGTCGGCGCCGATGCCTTCGAAGAGCGCGAAGGACGCCGGGTTGGCCGGTCCGATCAGGGCCGACACCTTGAACCGGGTGTCGGCGGGCAGGGTCCCGGCCTCGCGCAGCCGGTGCAGGGCCCACAACACCCCCTCGTCGCCGACCAGGAGGGACCGGACACCGAGCTCGACGGCCCGGAGGGCGTCGTCCACGCAGTAGCGGAGCTGGTCGCCGCCGCGCGCCCGGGTGCCCAGGCCGCCGGCCGAGGTGTACCGGCCGGCGCCGGTGTCCCAGCTCGCCCTCGGGCCGAGGAAGAGGCACAGTTCGACCTGCGCGCGGTCGCACATGTCCACCATCTCGGTGATCTCGGTGTCGCTGAGCATCATCACGCCGCTGCCCTGGCTGACGCGGTGGACGAGCAGCCCGCGCGTCTCGATCTCGTCGAGCACGGCGGTGAGCGGCCCCGGCCCCTCCACGGAGGGGATCTCCACGCGGAACGCGCCGCCGTCGGGGAACCGCACCGGTGAGGCGGGCGGCGCGGGTTCACCCGCACCGAAACCCAGTCCCGCGACCAGCGCTCGCCCCGCCGAACCGTGATCTGCCGGTTGTCCCTCGTTCGTTGCCACCACACCATCCCGTCGGTCTTGTGCGTCCCCGCACGCCGGGTCGCGCCGGCGGACCCGGCGCCTGTCGGACCCGCCGGTGCGGCCTCCTGGCAGGGCCACCACCGACGCACGTCCGAAATCACGTACATATTCCGTAACTACGAACAAAAGTTACGGCCTGGTCATCAGCACCGTCAAGAGTCCACCCACCTGGGAACTCCGCCAGTTCGAGCAGATATTTCGGCAGGAAGTGGCCGGTCGATCCGGCCACTTCACCCCCTCCGGCGATGTTAGGGTGAACGGGGATTCCCGATAGCGTCCAGCATTTCGGATTACGTCCGGCGGGAAACGACACGATGTGGCCAGACTCGGCAGGGAGGAAGTCCGAGGTGACCGAGGCGAGTACGGCGGAGTCGGCGACCGGGCCAGACGGGAGGCCCCCCTCCATCGCGGTGGAGGTGCTCGGCCCCGGCCAACACCGGCTGATCGAACACGCTCCACCCGAGCCCGGGCCGGGCGAGGCGCTCGTCGAGGTGGCGGCCGCCGGCATCTGCGGTTCCGACGTGGAGCTCTTCGAGGGTCGCCGCCCGGCCGAGATCGTGCGCTACCCGGTCATCCCCGGTCACGAGTGGGCGGGGTCGGTGTTGGCGGTCGGCCCGGACGTCCGCCACGTCGGCCCCGGCGACCCGGTGGTCGCCGAGGGCTTCAGGTCCTGCGGGGTCTGCGCCCGGTGCCGGGCGGCGGAACCGACGCTGTGCGACGCGGAGTACGCGGAAACGGGTTTCACCCACCCCGGCGCCTTCAGCCACCGGGTACTCGTACCGGCGCGGCTCGTCCACCGCCTGCCCGACCCGTTGCCACCGGGGACCGAACTGGCGCACTGCGCGCTGCTGGAGCCCGCCGCGTGCGTGGCCGCCGGGCTGCTCGCCGCGCCTCCGCTCGCGGGTGGGCACTTCGCCGTCCTGGGCACCGGCACCCTCAGCCTGCTGGCGGTGCAGATGCTCGCCGCCTACCGGCCGGCCTCGCTGACCGTCGTCGGCCGTCGCGACCACCAGTTCCCGCTCGCCGAGCGGTTCGGCGCGACCCGGTGCCTGTTGAGCGAGGAGGTGTCGTCGGCCGCCGGCACGGCCGACCTCGTCTTCGAGGCCACCGGAGCCGCGAGCGTCGTCCCGACGGCCTTCGACCTGGCCCGCCGAGGCGGCACCGTGGTGTTGGAGGGCATCGCGGGCACGGGCGAGATCGCGATGGACCCGGACGTGTTCGCGCTGAAGCAGCTGACCGTCCGGGGGGTGTTCGGCGCGAGCCCGGCGGCATGGGCGCACACGATCGCCCTGGTGGAGGCGGGTGTGCTCGACCTGGCTCCCCTCGTCTCGCACCGGGTGCCGCTCAGCGGGTACGAACGCGCGCTCGACCTGTTGCACCGCCGGCCACCGGGCCTCGGCAAGATCCTGCTCGTGCCGGACGCGACGGCCTGAGCCACGACCGAAGATCCACCGCTTCCGGTGCGGGCCCCCGCGCCGGGCGGCTCCGGGTCGACACCGGACAGCCGCCACGGAGCACCCACGTCGACAGCGCACCACTGAGGAGGACGACGATGCCGAGCACCCGCGCGATCACCGGTGCGAACCTCATCGCCGGTGAGGAGAGCACGGAGGGGCCGGCCGACCTGCGGCAGACCCGCCCGGCCACCGGTGAGCAGGGCCCCGCCTTCCACCAGGCGACCGTGGAGGAGGTCCACGCCGCGACCGCCGCGGCCGCCGCGGCCGACCCGGTCTACGCGGCGACCCCGGCAGCCGCCCGCGCCGACCTGCTGCGGCGGAT
>NZ_AGVX02000758.1 GCF_000239155.1 Actinoalloteichus spitiensis RMV-1378 | reverse complement strand
GCCCACGTCCTCCGTGGGCCGGCCGACCCCGTTGTCCGGCCCGTACCGCCCGGGCACGCCGCCGAGGACCGAACCGCCCGGGGCGGTGTGCCCCTCCGCACGCCCCGAGCCCCACGACCGCCACCGGCGCACCGGGTGGCCCGCCCCAGCGGAGCCCGGCGGCGACGGCAGGCAACGGTCCGAGCTGGACGTCCAGGCCCGGATCGTGCCCACCACCCCCGCACCCCCACCCAGCCCGGAACGAACCCGAGCCACCCCACCCGGCGCGGTGCACCCCCTGTTCGATAACACCGGCACCGTTGGCCGCGATTCAAGATCGAACGGTGCGAGCGGCACGGGCCGGGTTCCGAGTCCCTTCCGGACCGTCCCCGGGGGCACGGGGACCGCGATCGGGACGAACGGTCCACACGGGAATACCCGTTGGCCGAGGCGGGAGGACGTCGGAGGACACCCGGTCCCTCACCCACCGTGGCAACATCGGTGTTCGGGGAGAGGAGCCGGAATGGGCAACGGGGCCAGGCGGGACAACGACACGAGGGGGACGACGACGATGGCCGCACCGTCCTGCGTGTCGACGGACGCGGTGGCGCGTCACGCGGTGGCCCGGGACTGGGGAGGACAGGTCAGGGTCGTCCCCGACTACGTCGCACGCCCCCGGACGGAGGCCGAAGCCCAGGAGGCCGTGACCTGGGCCGCCGAGCACGACCTGCCATGGGTGCCACGCGGGCAGGGCCACTCCTGCGGGGGCCGAGCCCAGTCGGCGGGCATGGTGGTGGACCTGTCCGGTCTGGACACGGTGCACGACATCGGCCCCGACTTCGTCACCGTCGGCGCCGGCATCACGTGGAGCCAGCTCCTCGACGTCGCCGCCGAACACGGGCTGGCACCACCGGTGATCACCGACCACCCGCACCTCTCGGTGGGGGGCACGCTGTCGCTGGGCGGGGTGGGCGGCACCTCCTACCGGCACGGGGCGCAGGCGGACTCCGTGGTGCGGATGCTGGTGCTCACCCCCGAGGGCAGGGTGGTGCGGTGCGGTCCCCGGCTGCGGTCGGAGCTGTTCACCTCCGTGTTGGGCGGGTCGGGTACGGCGGGGCTGATCCTGCGGGCGACCCTGCGGCTGGTCCCGGCGCCGGGCCTGGTGCGGCGGATTCGGCTCACCGTCGACGGCGCCCGGGCCCTCGTCGAGGCGCAACGGAACCTGCTCGGTGACGAGAAACCCGACCACATGCAGGGGCAGGTGCGGGTGGTGGACGGCGACTGGCGGCACCGGCTGGACCTGGCCGAGTTCGTCGACGCCACCGCCGGCCCGTCCTGGGTGTCGGGGGGGAGACCGCTGCCGGCGGAACTCGCGTCCCACGCCGGGGAGGTGGAACGGACCCGGCACACGCACCGGGAGTTCGTCCACCGGGGAGCGGAGGACGAGGCACGGTTGCGGGAGGCAGGGCACTGGGACGCGCCGCACCCGTGGGCCGCCGTGTTCCTGCCCGACGCCCACGCCGAAGAGGCCGTCGAGGACATCCTCGGCGGGCTGGCGCCGCGCCTGCTCGGCGAAGCCGGCCTGGTGTTGGTGTACCCGCTCCGGAGCATCATGCTGCGCGCCGGGCGGCCCGCGCTGCCGCAGGGGGCGGTGGTGTGGCTGTGCGCCCTGTTGCGGTCCGCGCCTCCCGGGGACGCGGTGGCGGCACGCGAGATGGAGGCCGACAACGACCGGGTGCACCGCATCGCCGAGGCGGTGGGCGGCACCCGGTACCGCATCGGAGCGCGCTGACGCGGCCGGACCCCGGGCCCGCGGCCCCGGGGTTCCCACCCGTGCTCGCCCACCACCCGGCGGTCGGGCGGCGGGGGTCTCCTCGGCCCTGGCCGCACAGCACCCGGCGGTCGGGGCGTGGTGGTGGGCTGAGGCTCGGACGCCGACGGCGGGG
>NZ_AGVX02000759.1 GCF_000239155.1 Actinoalloteichus spitiensis RMV-1378 | reverse complement strand
CGGGCGGCCTCGGAACGCGTCCGGTCCGCCGTTCGCCCGGTGTCCGAGACGTCGCGGTCAGGGCCGTCCCCGTCCACCTCCTCGTCGGTCCCTCCGCCGCCCTCGGGGTCCGGGGTGGACCGGGTGATGCGGTCGCCGGGGTTCGGCGGGTCCTCCCGGGAGGCGACCACGGCCGCGATCGCCGTGGTGATCGGGACGGCGGCGACCAGGCCGATGCTGCCCACGAGGGTGCGCACGATCTCCTGCGCCACCACCTGGGCGCCGGCGAGGGTGCCGAAGTCGATGCCGGAGAGCGAGTAGGCGAGCAGCATCGGCAGCGCGGCACCCGCGTAGGCCAGGGCCAAGGTGTTCACCGCCGCCGAGATGTGGTCCCGGCCGATGCGGAGCCCCGCAGCGTACAGCTGCCGCCAGCCCAGGTCCGGGTTCGCCGCCCGGAGCTCCCAGACGGCGCTGGTCTGGGTGACGGTCACGTCGTCGAGCACGCCGAGCGCGCCGATCAGGATGCCGGCGAGGAGGAGCCCACGCGGGTCGACGCTGCTGCCCACGATGGTGATGAGGTTCGTGGTCTCGTCGTCCAGGCCGGTGAGGCGGGTCGTCGCCATGAAGAACAGGCCGAGCAGGGCGATCAGGGTGAGGCTGAGCAACGTGCCCAGCACGGCGGTCGAGGTGCGGGCCGAGAACCCGTGCGCGAGGTAGAGGACGATGAACATGATCACGCCGGAGCCGACGACACCGACCAGGACGGCGTCCTGGCCGGCGAGGATCGCCGGGAGCACGAAGAAGACCAGCACGAGGAAGCTGAGTGCCAGCCCGAGGAGGGAGACCAGGCCCTTCCACCGGGCGAGCAGCACGACGGACAGGGCGAACAGCGCCGCGAGCCAGGCCAACGCCGGGCCTCGCTGGTAGTCCACCACCTGGTAGGACATCGGGTTGTCCGGCTCGCTGCCGGCGTAGGAGAGCACCACCTGGTCGCCGACCGCGAAGCGGGGAGTACCGGGTTCGACGGGCAGGACCTGCGTGATGACGCGGCCCGCCCCCTCACCACTGGTGAGGGTCACCTCCAGTCGGACGCAGTCCGGCTCCCCGCCTCCGGGGGGCGGTTCGGGGGGCGGGGGGCTGGTGCCTGGCTCCGCCAGGCTCGTCTGGCAGGAGGACGCCGCCGTGGCGGTGACGTCGCCGTGCACGGGCTCGGCCCCGAAGCCCAGTTCCTCGGGGGTGGGTGACTCGTACCCCGAGGGGTAGAGCAGCACCATGCCCGTGAGGGCGGCCAGCAGGCACGGGGTGAGGAGCCAGGCCAACAGCAGCCGGACCTGGCGCGAGGCCGGGGTGCTCGGCCCGTGCCCGTGCCCGTGTCCGTGCCCGTGGCCGGGCGGGGGCGGGTCGGCTGGCGGCGGCCCGGAACCGCCGCCGGCGGCTCCGGGCGGTGGCTCCGCC
>NZ_AGVX02000760.1 GCF_000239155.1 Actinoalloteichus spitiensis RMV-1378 | reverse complement strand
CCCGCCGGCCGCCAGCCGGCGTACGGCTCGCCGCCGTTCGGGGGGTTTCCGGACGAACTCGCGGGAATCGCCCCACCAGGGGAGCCTTGTCGCTAGCGTCTGACCTGGTGACACCATCGTTCGGCCGATGGGGGTGCGCGGTGCGACGACGCTCGAGGATCGCGGGCTGGCGACATGCCCAGCCGGGACGACGCCGGCGGGTTCGGCCCGCCTGGGTCGTGGGAGTGACGACCGTGGTCCTGGTACCACTCGCGCTCGCCGTGGTGACCGAGCAGTACGCGTCACGGCTGGCGCTCCAACAGGCCGGCGAACAGGAGATCGCAGCCCAACGCGCCGTCGAGGAGGCCGAGGAGCGGAAGGAGTCCGCCCGACCGCCACTCGCCGTCGAGGTCCGTCAGCTCCTTCCGGATGCCTGGAGCTGGGCTTTCGAGGACGCCCTCGACGAGCGCGAACTCGCCCACGCCGGTGAGCTGCTGAGCATGAAGGTGGGAGGGAACCTCAAGGAGAGCGGAGAAGCGGACGAGGCGATGACGCGGTTGGGTGGACTTCGGCTCGACCAGGCGAAGGTGGACGGGAACTGGGTCCCCGTCTCCAAACACCACGTCACGTTGATCGGCCAGCGTCGGGACCCCGTCCTGGTCCGCGGCTTGGAGGTGAGGGTGGTGGATCGCAGGGAGCCACCCACGGGAACCCTCCTGGCGACCGCGGCGCAGGGGGCCAACGAGGTACAACCGGTCCTGGTCGACCTCGATGGCTCGGACCTCCGCCTCCACACCGTGCGAGCCACGTCCGACATCCCAGCCGACCTGCGGCCGGTCGCCCCCCATCTCGACAGGTGCACCCTCGATCTCGCGGAACACGAACAGCACGGCTTCGAGTTGTACGTGGTGTCCCGCACCTGCTGGTGCCAGTGGGAGCTGGTCATCGAGACGGTGGTGGACGACCAGGAGGAATCGATCGCGGTACGGTCGGACGGAACCGCGTCGGGTGAACCGTTCGAGACGATTCCCTGGAACGTCGACTGGGCCTACGGAACGGTCGTCGACGGGGTTCGCCAGGGCGGCGCGTTCCACGGCTACGACATGCGGCGGTGGACGTCGTTCTAGGCGGGACCGAGGGCGGTGCCCCGGGCGGCACCCACACCGCGTCGACGTCGTGGGAACACCCGGGGCACCCGTGACGGTGCCGCGAGACCGATGGCCCTCTCGACAACGGCGCCGGCGGGCTCGACCGGACGGTGCGAGGGCGCCCTGATCTCCTGGCGGTTCCGTGCCGGGACGCCACATGACCTCTCGTGGGCGCCCGCGAGACGGGGCGCGGGGCGGCAGGAGGGCGTGGCCGCGACGGCGCGCGGCGGAACTCGGCTGCCGCACGGGAGGAGCGCGGGTCAGTGGATGGAACCCAGGGAGGGGAAGCGACCGGCGACCTGCCGGCGGTCGGCGAAGGACCGCAGGGCGCGCAGGAAGTCGACGTAGCGCAGCGCGGGCCAGTAGCAGTCGGCGAAGTGCAGGTCCGCCTCGGCGGACTGCCAGAGCAGGAAACCGGAGATCCGCTGCTCGCCGGAGGTCCGGATGATGATCTCCGGGTCCGGCTGGGCCTGCGTGTAGAGGTGCTCGGAGATCAGGGCCGGGTTGACCTCCTCGGCGAGCTCGCGCATCCCCCTGCCGGTGGCGGCGTGCTCCAGCATCAGGGAGCGCACGGCGTCCACGATCTCCTGGCGGCCGCCGTACCCGATCGCGGCGTTGACCTGGGCACCCGATCGCCGGCCCTGGGTGCGGGCGGCCGCCGTCTTCAGGTTGCGGGCCATGTCACCGGGCAGCATGTCGAGGGTCCCGATGATCTCCACCGGCCACGGGTTGCCGTCGGCCGCGAGGTCGTTCACCACGCCCTCGATGATCTCCATCAGCGGCTTCAGCTCCTCCGGACCCCGGTTGAGGTTCTCCGTCGAGAGCAGGTAGAGCGTGACGTGCCGGATCCCCTGCTCGTCACACCACCGCAGCAGGGTCTTGATCTTCTCGGCCCCCGCGCGGTGCCCGTCGACGGTGCTCAGGCCGACCGATTTCGCCCACCGCCGGTTCCCGTCCACCACGAAACCGATGTGCCGTGGGCGCGGCCTGCCCTCGAGTTGACCGGACAGACGTTTTGCGTAACGCGAATAGATGGCGTCCCGGATCCTGGTTCGCAATGTCGCTTTCCTGCCGAGCGCGGACGCAGTCCTGAGTGGCATGGCTCAGAACACTAGCAGTGTGGAATTCGTCTCCATCGGGAACCCCTTTCGTGCTTCCTTCGTACATCATCGCTGGTGACCCTGGCTCTCACTGGTGACGAACCGCACCCTGAGCCAGGTGGACGGCGACACCGCGACGCGGTGCGGGACGCCTGGGGAGCGCCGTCAACGAGTGAGGACGCGCGAGTCGGTGGGAAGGTTGCGTCGCCTTTCGTGAAATTTTCGGAACGGATGGGGAGATCGTCTCGTCGATTGCTCTCGGTAACTTTCACTCGCAATTCACATCCTTCGGCGGGGCCACGCTTCCGCGCCCGGGTGCAATGATTCACCGCACAATCACGAAATGATCTCGGAGTCGTCCGGGGCTCTCGGAACCCGTCAGGTCGGACAGCCGGCCGCCGTTGTGGTAGGACATGCGCGATGAGCAGGGAACGCGCTACGGGAGACGGACGACGCCGCCAGGGACCACCCGGTCGAGGACGTTGGCCCCGACCGGGTGGGGGAAGCGGCCCGACCGGTCCGTCGGGACCGTCCCGGGGTGGTCCTCCCCCCACCACGAGGTCGGGTGGGCAGCGGGGTGACGCCCACGAGCTGTCGGACCTCCTGGCGGAGAGCCACGGCAGCGGCTACGGGCGTTACCGGGCGGCCGAGGGGGAGTGGGACTTCGGGTGGTTCCGGCTCACCCTGGTGCGGGCGCAGTCCGACCCCTACGCGCCGCCCAGCCGGCTGCTGGTCCGGATCCCCGCCTCGGAGACCGGCTACCCCGAGGAGAGCTGGCGCGGCCCCGCCCGATCCCGCGCGCTGGCCACCTACCTCCTCCGCCACCTGCGGGCCCGGGTGCGGAACACGCCGCTGCACGTCGACGCGGGCGGCCAGGAGGTCCTCGACCGCAGCGCCGGCCAGGTCGTCGACGGCGGACTCGTGCTCCGCCTCGCCGTCGACCTGCCCGGTCACGGCCGTCGGATCGACGGGCACGGCGCCAGGGACGCGCTCTGCCGCCGGCTCCCCGCCGCCCTGGAGACCCTGCGGTGGTCCGCGTTGCCCCACGACGAGGTGCTGCGCGCGGTCGAGACCGTGGAGGACGCCGTCTGGCTCCGGGAGCGCCTGCCCGAACTCGGGCTGGTCGCCTTCGTCGCCGACGGCGCGGTGCTCCCCCGGCGCAGCGGCGTCGACGACCGACCACTCGCCGACGCGGTGCCCTTCCAGGCCCCGCCCGAGCTGTCCCGCACCGTCACCCTGCCCAACAGGGGCGAGGTGACCGGGCTCGGCGTGCCCAGCGGCATCACCGTCGTGGTCGGCGGCGGCTACCACGGCAAGTCGACGCTGCTCCGCGCGGTCGAGCGCGGCGTGTACGACCACCTGCCCGGCGACGGTCGGGAGCTCGTCGTCGCCCGCGCCGACACCGTCAAGGTGCGGGCCGAGGACGGCCGGTCCGTGCGCCGCCTCGACGTCAGCGCCTTCGTCGCCCACCTGCCCACCGGAGCCCCGACCAACGACTTCAGCACCGACAACGCCTCCGGGTCCACTTCCCAGGCAGCGGCCACGGTGGAGGCGCTGGAGGCGGGTGCCGGCGTACTGCTCATCGACGAGGACACCGCCGCCACCAACATCATGATCCGGGACGCCCGGATGCAGGCGTTGGTCGCCAAGGACAAGGAACCGTTGACGCCCTTCATCGACCTCGTGCGGCCGTTGCACCGGGAGCACGGGGTGTCGACCATGCTGGTGATGGGCGGGTCGGGTGACTACCTCGACGTGGCCGACCACGTGGTGATGATGGACGCCTACCGGCCCCACGAGGTGACCGGGCGGGCCAGGGAACTGGCCCATCTGAGCACCGGTCGGCGCCCGGAAGCCACCGGGTTCCCGCTGCCCGGGGCCCGCGTCGTGGACCCCGACTCGGTTAACCCCGAGGCCAGGGGCAAACGCCGGCTGAAGGCACGCGGCCTCGACGCGCTGGTCTTCGGCGAGGACGAGATCGACCTGCGCTCCGTCGAGCAGTTCGTGGACCCGGCCCAGCTGGTCGGGGTTGGCCTCGCGCTCGAGGCGGCCGTGCGTCGGGGCTTCCTCGACGGGGCGCGCACGGTGGCGGAGGCGCTGCTGCTCGTGGAGCGGGAACTGCTCGCCGGTGGTCCGGCGGAGCTGGGCCCGCAGTACCTGGGCGACTTCGCCGTCCCGCGCCGCTTCGAGGTGGCCGCCGCGCTGGGCCGCCTCCGCGCACTGCGGATCGTCTCCCCCCGCTGAGGCGCGACCCGGTATCCGCCGCCAAGCCCGGTTCCGAGGCGCGGGCGGCCCCCGGGGCCGAGCACGGAGCCGGAACGGCGGTGTCCGTGGCCGCCGTTCGGCCGTGTCTCCGGCGGGCTCCGGTCAGTAGCGTCGACCGGTGCGCCGTCGACGGCGCGGCAGGGGGAGACGTGTCCGAGAACGAGGAACCCGGGTCGCGGCGGGCACCGGTGCCGCCCGGAGCGCGTGGAGCGGTGGGACCACCGCGCGGGCGGCGGGACCGACGACGGCTGGGCTGGGCGGTGCTCGCCGTGGCGGCGGCGAGTTCCCTCACCGCCGCCGACTGGCCGGGTACTCCCACCCAGCACGGTCCGTTGCTGGCGGGGGGTGGCGGCGATGCCGAGCCGCATGCACGGGACTGCCTGCCTCCGGACGAGCGGACGCGCACGTCGACGACCAACGCCGGACCGGTCACCAACGAGGGCAGCGGTCCGGTCATCGTCACCGGGGTGTCGTTGGTCAACGCCGTGGAGATGGGTCTGGTCGAGGCGGTGTTCGTCCCCGAGGAGGGGCCGGTGAACGGAGCCGCCTACCCGCCTCCTCCGGACGATGCTGGGGAGGGGTGGCCTGATCGGGTGGTGGCGCCGGGGGCGGTGCTGGGGCCGGGGGAGGAGTGGTGGTTCGCCGTGGGGTTGCGGAGTGAGGGGCCGAGGGCGGCGACCGAGCGGATCAGGATCGACTACGAGGACGCGGACGGGCGGGCGTACTACGCGCTGACCGGGGTGTCGGTCGCCATGCGGGAGCAGTGCATCGGCGTGGAGATCGACTGGCCGGACTGGTGAGGGCGGAGCAGCGTGCGCGATCGAGCTCACGTGGTGTCGGGGAGTCGGCCGTTCCGGTTCGCGGGTCGAGCGGTGTGCGGCACAGGAGCGCATCCCGCGTCCGCGACCGGGCCGGGGACGCTCGTCGTCCAGATGTACCCGTGAGGGCGCGGGGGTGCGCCGCCCTCCTGGCGGTCCTGCTCGCCATCGCTGGGTGTTCCGGCGGACCTACCCGCGACGGTCCGTTGCTGGTGGGGGGTAACGCGGATGCCGAGCCGTACGCGCGGGACTGCATGCCGCTGCACGCGGGGCCGACGGGGACCAGCAGCGTGGGGCCCGTCGTGAACGACGGGACCACGAGCCTGACCGTGACCGGCGTCGAGTTGGTGCGGCCGGTGGACATGAGCCTCGTGGAAGGGGTGTTCGTCCCCCGGGAGCAGCCGTACAACACCGTCCCGTACCCGCCTCCTCCCGACAAAGCTGGGGAGGGGTGGCCTGATCGGGTGGTGGCGCCGGGGGCG
>NZ_AGVX02000761.1 GCF_000239155.1 Actinoalloteichus spitiensis RMV-1378 | reverse complement strand
GGACCGTAGCAACGGGTGATGGCCTGGGGGGTGCGAACGGCCCCCTCCCGTGTGGGAGAGGGCTGTCCGAGAGACGGCACGAGAACGAGCAAACGCGGGAACTGCGAGAACTCACCGGTAGTGTCGTTCCGCCAACATCGCTCTGATCAGTCAGTTCGACATCTTCTGATCAGCGATGGTGCGTGTCCTGTGACATCGCTAAAACGTGCCTGAACTCGAAGTAATCCACGGTGATCATGAGCAGGGGTGACAGCCGTCTGTCCCCAGGGCACCCGGCCCGCGCCTCCTAGATCTGACTGTCATCGACATTCCTGATGATATTCACCGCTGCCGTGGAGCGTTCGAGAATCGCGTGGACGTCGACAAAGGTCATCCTAACCAGAAGCCCGCCCCCCGCTGGGACTCAGCTAGGAATTCCACTTCGCGGGCATGAAGTGCGCCACGTCCCCCAAGCTTAGTTTGCGACCCTCGGCGACGAACCGCGAAACCTCGTTTTCGATTCTCTGGGCTGCTTCCTCGGCCGGAAGCTCCCACGGCTCGAACGCATCGGCACCTAGTCTTCCTGGTATCAACTTTCCCGTTCGCACGAGGTGTGCGGCCAACTTCCCGGCATTTTCCGTGGTCGCGCTTCCAGGGCTCCCATACTCGCGCAACGCCGCCACGAACTCGAAAAGCATGATTCCGTCGAAACTGGCACTCTCCCAAATGTAATCCATGACGTCCGCATTCGGCTCTTCCATGAACTCTACCCCTTGTTGCGCACTACATGAATTTTAATCGGACGCTGGTCCTCGAATGCCAAATCTATGGTTTCCGTCCCTGGTGTCGTGAGGGACTTGCTCCTTAAGGCTATTCGGGTTCCATCTGGGAACACCACAACGTGACCCGCATAGGAGTCTACATCCTGACGTCGACCACCTTGCGATAGGTTCACCCATATTTCCCTGATCTCTTCAACGGAGTCAACCTCACGAACGACGGTTTTTCTCCCTCGTGGCGAGCGTCTGCCGATCCCTTCCCCTTTTTCCCTCGCGTAGTCGCTCGCGGTCTTTCCCCGCCACGTCCCCACGGAGGGCGGCGCGGCCGGTGGTACTACGGACGTAGGGCTGGGCGGGGG
>NZ_AGVX02000762.1 GCF_000239155.1 Actinoalloteichus spitiensis RMV-1378 | reverse complement strand
AACGGGCGGCTTCCCCCGATCGGGGGAAGCCGCCCGTTGACGTGCGTGCCGCACGCGGAACCGGGAGGAACGGGGGGTTGGCACCCGGCCGGACGGAAGCACCCGTTCGGACCAGGACTCGTTCACCGCGCAACGACCGGAACAGGGGCACGACAGCGGGATCCCATTACGGGACGTAAGCGCCAGTCCGACGACCGTGACGGTTTTTCCCCGGTTGGCGGATATCCGTAACAAGATCCTGAGCCAAGACTTTCACTCCAACGGGGGCCTGGATGAACCGGCGGCGACGCCGGTGTGAACGGAGAGGACCCAGATGTTCACGTCGGACACCTACTGACGCCACCCAGGTCCACGACACCGACCTCCCCTCCCACCGCCACAGCCGAACTGCGGAACCCCTGAGCCAGGGCTGTTGGTGCCCAGCCCAGCCGCGCCGACCGGCACGGCCCAGTCCACCTCGGACGAGGCACTTCCGGGGCGGGGGCCTCTCGCCTGACCCACTCCCCTCCCCGGATATCCCTGCACCCCTACACGGGAGACGCGAAACATGAGGAACAGATCCTTGGCCCGCATTGCCGGTGCCCTGGTCGCGGCCGCTGGCACGGCCACCGCGCTGGCCCTGCCAGCAGGCGCGGACACCCCCTCCCCGGACGGGGCCGACGCCACCGTGGCGTCGCCGGAGATGCTCTCGGCGATGCAGCGGGACCTCGGCCTGACCGAGCAGGAGGCACTGACGAGGGTCGCGGTGGAGGCCACCGCCGTCGAGACCGAGGACGAGCTGCGGGCGAGCCTGGGTCCGGCCTTCGGCGGAGCCCACTTCGACGGGGACACGAACACGCTCGTCGTCGGCGTGACCAGCGCCGCCAAGGCCGACGAGGTCCGCGCCGCCGGGGCGACACCGGAGGTCGTGGCCTTCAGCGCCGACACCCTGGACGGCGTCGTGTCGACCCTCAACGAGACCAGCGAGGTTCCGGACGGCGTGACCGGCTGGTACGTGGACACCGCGGACAACACCGTCGTGGTGACCACCGCCCTCGGCAGCGGTGAGGCGGCGGCGGACTTCGTCGCCGAGTCCGGGGTCAACGCCGACGCGGTGACCGTGGTGGAGAGCACCGAGCAGCCTCGGACCCTCTACGACATCATCGGCGGCGACGCCTACTACTTCGGTGGCTCCCGTTGCTCGGTCGGCTTCTCCGTGTCGGTCGGCTACGTGACCGCCGGGCACTGCGGTGGGGTCGGCACCGCGACCCAGGGCTACAACCGCGTCTCCTCCGGCCAGGTCGCCGGCTCGGTCTTCCCGGGCAGCGACATGGGTTACGTCCGGACCAACGCCAACTGGACCCCCCGCCCCCTGGTGAACCGCTACAGCGGCGGCGCCACCGTCACCGTCAGCGGCTCGAACGAGGCCGCCGTCGGCGCCTCCATCTGCCGGTCCGGCTCCACCACCGGCTGGCGCTGCGGCACCGTCCAGGCCAAGAACCAGACCGTCTTCTACGCCCAGGGCGCCGTCAGCGGCCTGACCAGGACCAACGCCTGCGCCGAGGGTGGTGACTCCGGTGGCTCCTGGCTGAGCGGCAGCCAGGCCCAGGGCGTCACCTCCGGTGGCTCCGGCAACTGCACCTGGGGTGGCACCACCTACTTCCAGCCGCTGAACCCGATCCTCTCCCGCTGGGGCCTGTCCCTGACCCGGGGCTGACCCAACCGCTGCTCCGCACTCGTGAACACGGGCCGCCCACTCCGACCGGAGGGGCGGCCCGTCCCAGCGGAGCACTGGGCGCGCGCCGTCC
>NZ_AGVX02000763.1 GCF_000239155.1 Actinoalloteichus spitiensis RMV-1378 | reverse complement strand
GGCTGGCGGCCAGGTCGCCAGCCGGTGGTGCGCCGGGGTTCAGTCCCGCCCGAGCACCTTGAGCAGCACCTCCGGGTGGTCGGTGATCACACCGTCGACCCCGTGGGAGACGGCGGTCCGCATGTCCGCCTCGTCGTTGACGGTCCACACGTTGATCGCCATGCCCAGCTCGTGAACCCGGTCGACCAGGGCGGGATCGGTGTCCCGGAAGCGGGGGTTGGCCTGCTCGGCCCACCTGCTGGCCGCGACGAGCTCCGCGTCGCTGGGACGCGAACCGAAGAGCAGACCCACCGGGACGACACCCAGCCGCCGGTGGAAGGCCCGCATCTGCTCGTGGTCGAAGGACTGCACGACCAGCGTGTCCCCCCGCACGGCGCTCCAGAGGTACCCGGGCATCGACCGCAGCTCGCGGGCGATGTCCGCGCCCAGCCCCGCCACACCCGCGCAGACCTTGACCTCCAGCAGCAGACCGGTCTCCGGGTCCAGCTCGCGGACGGCCTCCCGCAGCGTGGGCACCGGCTCCCCCGCGAACTCCGGGCCGAACCAGGAGCCGGCGTCGAGCTGGGACAGCTCGTCCAGGGTGAAGTCGGCGACGGCGTAGGAGTCCCGCCCCGGGAAGACGTCCTCCACGTCGGTCGTGCGGTTCAGGGTGCAGTCGTGCATGAGCACGATCTCCCCGTCGGCGGTGCGCTGGACGTCGATCTCCACCTGGTCGGCGCCGATCTCGTCCGCCGCCCGGATGGCGGCGAGGGTGTTCTCCGGTGCGGATCCGGAGGCTCCCCGGTGGGCCACGACCTCGGGGCCGACCGCACCGGACACGCTCGAACCCGGGTCCGGGGCCGGCCCGGTCGCGGCGGCGGAGGTGGGGGCGAGCAGCGATGCGCCGACCAGCGCGGCCGCCGCGATCAACCCGCCACGGCCCACCGTGGACCGTCGTGGCCCGGCGGAGCAGCGGTCCCGCCCGGTGTCGTCGCCTTCGGACTGCCAGTGCGCCATGCGATCCCTCCAGAGTGCGGTGGTCTCGGTGGATGGTCACCACCCGGGGTAACCGGAACGTGATCGCGACCCTATCGGCAGTTGACCATCAGCTACCCGCCGCCGGCCGGCGCGCCGCTCGAAGGGCGAGGCGGGTGGTTCCGGGCGAGGCGCCATGCCGGGGCCGGGCCGGAGGGAATCCCCTCCCTCGCGGTCCCGCCGCCGGTCGACCGGTCGCGACCTCCCGATCGCGAAGGGCAGCCTGACCGCCGGGCGCGCCAGGAGCAGCGAGCCGAGGTGGTTCGGTCCGAGCCGGGGTGCCACGGGCCCGGCCCCAGCGCATGAGGAAGGACAGCGGGATCGTGAGCGCCTCGACCGGCACCATCTGGGCCACGGAGGTGTCACGGCGAGCACGGTGGCGGCCGCGGAGTCGGAACCGGACGAGGCCACGGCGGCCAGCGACGACAGGAACGACGAGAGCACCACGACGGCCAGGGCGACGCGGCCCGTCGACGGGACGACCGCCCCGGCGGGGCCGGGGGACGTCGAGCTCGACCTCGCCCCGACGCGCTCGGGCGACGCCGGTCGGGCGGCGACGGGCCCGGGCCCCGGAAGGCACGCCGGAGGCGCGGACGCCCCGCCCGCGCCTCC
>NZ_AGVX02000764.1 GCF_000239155.1 Actinoalloteichus spitiensis RMV-1378 | reverse complement strand
TCCCACTTCACCGCCCGGTCCTCCCGCCGCCCCACCCCGCCTGCCCGCCGGACGGCGTGGACCTCGCGGCACCGCGCGGTGCCCTCGCCGGCGGCGAGGGCGAGCCGGCTGGGCTCAGGTGTCCCCGACGCGGCTGGTCGCGTTCAGCGTGCCCAACAGCGTGAGCGCCCGAGCGCTGGGGCTTCCCGGTTCGGCGTGGTAGATCACCAGCTGCTGCCCCGGGGCGCCCCGCACGTCGAAGGACTCGTAGGACAAGGTGAGCGGCCCCACCGCCGGGTGGTCGAAGTCCTTGGCGTCCCGGGTCTTGCCCCGCACCGCGTGGTGGGCCCACAGCTCGCGGAAGACGGCGCTGCCCGCGCTCAGCTCCCGCACCAGGTCCGCCAGCGCCGCCGACCCGGGTTCGTACCCGGCCCCCTCCCGCAGGCTGCCCACCGTGGCCTGCGCCACCCACCGCCAGCGGGGGTGGAAGCGGGGCGCCACCGGGTCGAGGAACACCATCCTCGCCAGGTTGTCCACCACGGTGAACGGCGAGTACAGGGCGTCGGCCAGCGCGTTGCGGGCCAACACGTCCAGTCGGCGACCGAGGACGAAGGCGGGTGTCCCGGGGTAACCGTCCAACAGCGCCCGCAGCGTGGGGCTCACCACCTCCACCGCCGGACGGACCTCGGCCGGGGGAGCCCCCGCCAACCGGTACAGGTGGTCGCGGGCGTCCTCGTCCAGGTCCAGGGCCCGGCTCAGCGCGTCGAGGACCTGCCCCGAGGGATGTCGTTCCCGGCCCTGCTCCAGGCGGGTGTAGTAGTCGACGTTCACCCCGGCCAGCACGGCCACCTCCTCGCGGCGCAGCCCCGGGACACGGCGCTGCCCGGTGAACACCACGGCGGCGTCCTCCGGACGTCGGCGCGAGCGGCGCGCCCGGAGGAACTCACCCAGACCCTCGACACCCATGTCCGCGAGCCTAGGCCGGTGTGCCCGCCCGGTGCCTGGGTGCGGCACACCCAGGCACGCCCCGACCGGCCCCCGCTGACCCTGCCCCCCACCCCGCCACCCCG
>NZ_AGVX02000765.1 GCF_000239155.1 Actinoalloteichus spitiensis RMV-1378 | reverse complement strand
CAGCCGGCCCCGGCGGTCAGCTTCAACTACCACGGCCAGTTCGACACCGGTGTCAGCGCGAACACCGAGTCCACCGGCAGCGGACCGCTGCGCGCCGAGACCGGGGTTCCCGGCCAGGACCACCACCCCGACGAGCAGCGCCAGCACCTGCTGGACGTGGTCGGCATGGTTCGCGAGGGCCGGCTGACCTTCAGCTGGTTCTACTCGACCGACCGCCATCGTGAGGAGACCGTTCGGCGGCTGGCCGAGGACCACCTGGGCCGGATCGCCGAGTTCGTCGAGCACTGCGCCCGGCCCGGATCGGGCGGGGCCTCGCCCTCGGACTTCCCACTGGTTCGGCTGGACCAGGAGGCGGTGGACGCGGTGGTGGGTGACGGCCGGGACGTTGAGGACGTCTACCCGTTGACCCCGTTGCAGGCGGGCATGCTCTTCCACGCGCTCGCCGACCCCACCGGCGCCGCCTACCTCGAACAGGTGACCGTCGAACTCGCGGGCATCACCTCACCGGAGGAGCTGGTCGCGGCCTGGCAGCAGGTCGTCGACACCTCCGACGCGCTGCGGGTCTCCGCCGTCTGGCAGGGCGTGCCGGAACCGTTGCAGGCGGTCCACCGGAAGGCGGAGATCCCGGTCACGAGGGCTGACTGGACCGAGCTCTCCCCTGAGGACAGGGAAACCGAGTTGGCCAGGGTCATGGCCGAGGACCAGGAGAAGGGCATCGACCTGGCCTCAGCCCCGCTGATGCGGCTGTTCGTGGCGACCCTGTCACCAACCACCGTTCGTGTGCTGTGGACCTTCCACCACGTGCTGCTCGACGGGTGGAGCACCTACCAGGTGCTCGCCGACGTCTTCGGGGAGTACGCCCGCAGGACCTCCTCCGACGGAGGCCCGCCAGCCACCGTCCGCCGTCCGTACCGCGACTACCTGCGCTGGCTGACCTCCCGTGACCAGCGGGTCGCGCTCGACTACTGGCGGAACACCCTGGCTGGCTTCGACCAGCCGGTACCACTGCCCTACGACCGCCAACCCGACACGGCCCACCAGGCGCACTGCACCGAGCGTGTCTTCGTTCCGCTGTCCGCCGAGGTGTCCGGGCGGGTCGCCGGCTTCGCGAGGGCACAGCGGATCACGGTCAACGCCATCGTGCAGGGGGCGTGGGCGCTGCTGCTCTCCCAGTACGGCGGTTCCCGTGACGTGGTTTTCGGCGCCACCGTCTCGGGGCGTCCCACGGACCTGCCTGGCTCGGACGAGATCCTCGGCCTGTTCATCAACACCCTGCCCGTCCGGGTTGTCGTCGAGCGGGCCACGACCGTGGTGGAGTGGCTGCGCAAGCTCCAGGCCGGTCAGGCTGAAGCGCGGCAGTACGACTACGTCGCGCTCAACGCCATCCAGACCGACGTTCCGGGCGGCCAGCCGCTCTTCGAGAGCCTCATCGTGTTCGAGAACTACCCGATCGACGAGGAGACGGCCGCCCGGCACGCCCTGGACATCCAGGACATGAACGCGGTCGAGGCCACCAACTACCCGGTGACGGTGATCTCGGCCGTCACCCAGGACCAGCTGGGGCTCGCGGTCGCCTTCGACCCGGTGCTCTTCGAGCGTTCGACCGTGGAACGGCTGGCCGCCCAGCTGGGACGACTGATCACCTCGTTCACTGAGGAACCCGACCGGCGAGTCGGTGACCTCGACCTGCTCGACGCGGCCGAGCGTGCCGAGCTGGTGTCGGCGTGGGCCAGCCCCTCG
>NZ_AGVX02000766.1 GCF_000239155.1 Actinoalloteichus spitiensis RMV-1378 | reverse complement strand
GGCACTGGACGAACCGGACCGTAGGCGGCCAGCAGCCAGGAGCCGACGCTCATCGGGGAGGTGATCTTGAAGACGCGGAGCATGTTCAGGAAGCGGGCGGGGCGCCCCAGGTCGTGCACCAGGGCCACGACCGACCCGGACACCGCGCCGAGCGCCACGAGCTTGGCCGGCCTGGCCAGACCGGGCCGGTTCGTCCAGTGCCCGCCGGCGGCGAGGACCGACGACCCCCCTGCCAGGCCGCCGAGGAAGAAGTACCCGGCGATGTCGGTGGCCGCCCAGCGGGGTGGGTTCAGCACGGGCAGCCCGTAGTAGGAGTCCGGGCTGTACTCGGGAGCCGCCGTCCGCTGCCCCCGGGGCCGCCACCGCTGTTCCCCGGTGCCCCCGACGCGGGCCTCCCGCCCGGGATGCGCACCCCTGATGCCGTCCCTGGTGACGTCCGACGTGCTCATGACCGCCTCCCGACGAACATCGCGGCCAGTCCACCGAGCATGGTCGCCGCGGCCACGCCCACGTACGCCCACATCCGGGGCAGGTCCCTGGTCGTCACCACCGGGTCGGGGGGCAGCCCGTACACCTCGGGTTCGTCCAGCAGCAGGAAGAACGCACCGTCCCCGCCGACGCCGTCCTCCGGGTCGTGCCCGTACAGCCGGGCCGACCCGACGCCGTCCCCGTGCAGTTGTTCCACCCGGGCGGCCGCCCGCTCGCGCAGCTCGTCCAGTTCCCCGAACTGGATGGAGTCAGTCGGGCAGGCCTTGGCGCAGGCGGGCTCCATGCCCACGCCGACCCGGTCATAGCACAGGGTGCACTTCCAGGCGCGGCCGTCGTCCGGTCGCTGGTCGATGACCCCGTAGGGGCAGGCCGGCACGCAGTAGCCGCAGCCGTTGCAGATGTCCTCCTGCACGACGACGGTGCCGAACTCGGTGCGGAACAGCGAACCGGTCGGGCAGACGTCGAGGCACGCGGCGTGGGTGCAGTGCTTGCACACGTCGGACGCCATCAACCATCGCAGGTCGGTGTCGCCCGCCGATCCGCCGTCGCCTCCCCGGCCGGGCTGTTCGGGGACCAGCGGCGCCGGCCACCCGCCCTGTTCGGGGACGGTGACGCCCTGGGCGGCGGCGGCCAGCGCGTCCACACCCCGGTGCGACTCGTCGGGCGGGGGCCCCACCAGGGGTTTGCGCTGTTCGACGAACGCGACGTGCCGCCAGCTGTCCGCCCCCAACCGCCCGGTGTTGTCGAAGGACATGCCCGTCAGCTCCAGGCCGTCCTCGGGGATCGCGTTCCACTCCTTGCAGGCCACCTCGCAGGCCTTGCACCCGATGCACACCGAGGTGTCGGTGAAGAAGCCGTAGCGCGGGGGTGCGTCGCGGTGGCCGGCGGAGGCCGCGACGTGCGGGTCCGGTCCGGAGAACTGGTTGGTCGGCACGGCGCTCAGGCCTCCGTTCCGGTGGTTTCGGTGACGCCCGCTCGCCGCCGGTAGTCCTCCACGTAGCGGCGCAGCGCGGCGCCGCGGGGACGTCGCCCGGGGCGGATGTCCGCCGTCCAGGCCTTGACCTCCTGGATGTGGACGTTGGGGTCGAGGGTGATGGAGGACAGCTCGTTGGCGGAGTCGCCGGTGGTGTAGCCGTTGGGGCCCCAGTGGTAGGGCATCCCGATCTGGTGGACGGTGCGGCCCTGGACGAACAGGGGGGTCATCCGGTCGGTGACCACCACCCTGGCCTCGATGGCGTTGCGGGCCGTCACGATGGTGGCCCACCCGTGGTGTTCCAGTCCGCGTTCCTCGGCCAACTCCGGGGAGACCTCGCAGAAGAACTCGGGTTGGAGTTCGGCGAGGTAGGGCTGCCACCGCGTCATGCCGCCCGCCGTGAAGTGCTCGGTGAGCCGGTAGGTGGTGACCACGTAGGGGTACACCTCGGCACCCGGCTCGTTCCCGCTGGGCTGGTAGCGGTTGTCCACCCGGGAGTTGGCCAGCCGCACCGGGTTGCGCTGCTGCGGGTAGAGCAGGTTCGGGAACGGGGACTCCTGGGGTTCGTAGTGGGTGGGCAGCGGCCCGTCCACCAGGCCCGCCGGCGTGTACAACCAGCCCTTGCCGTCCGCCTGCATGATGAACGGGTCGATCCCGGAGATCGCCTCCACACCGCGCGCCTCGGGCGCCGGTCGGTAGGACGGGGGGCGGTCGGCGATGAAGTCGATGCTGTCGTGCCCGGTCCAGCGGCCGGCCTCCTCGTCCCACCACACCAACGCCTTGCGTTCGCTCCACGGCCGGCCCTCCGGGTCCGCCGACGCCCTGCTGTAGAGGGTCCGGCGGTTCTGCGGCCACGCCCAGCCCCACTCCGAACCCGTCCAGTTCTGTTCGCGGTGCGGCCGGCGCCGGGCGGCCTGGTTGACCCCGTCCCGGTAGACCCCGCAGTAGATCCAGCAGCCGCACGAGGTGGAGCCGTCGTCCTTGATGTCGTCGTAGCCCGACAGCGGCCGGCCCCCCGCGTCCCCGCC
>NZ_AGVX02000767.1 GCF_000239155.1 Actinoalloteichus spitiensis RMV-1378 | reverse complement strand
GGGGTCGACCCCCGCCACCGTGGCGGGGGCGGGAGCGGCACCGAGCCGGGGCCGGGCGGGAACCGCGGAGGTCCGGGACGCTGAGGCCACCGCGGCTCGGCGGCGCTCGGACACCCGGGTGGTCAGGCGAGTGGGTACGTTCGGGGCGTGCGGGTTCACGTGGTTTCTGACGTACACGGCAACGTCGAGGCACTCGCCAGGGCGAGTGCGGGGGCGGACGCGCTGGTGGTGCTCGGTGATCTGCTCGACATCGTCGACTACCACGACCACGAGCGGGGGGTCCTGGGGCGTCTCTTCGGACCGGACCGGGTCGGGACGTTCGCGCGCCTGCGCCGCGAGGACGGGCGGCGGGCCGCCGCCTACGTCCGTTCGCTGTGGGGGGAGCTGGCCGACCCGGCCGGGTCGGTCGACGAGCTGATCCGCGAACAGTACGACCTGCTCTTCGGCGCGTTGGACGCGCCCACCTACGCGACACCCGGCAACGTGGACGCCCCCCGCCTCTGGCCCGAGTACGCCAGGGAGGGGTTGGTGATGCTCGACGGGCAGAGCGTCGACCTCGGTGGACTGCGGTTCGGGTTCGCCGGCGGCGCGGTGCTGCCCCCGGGGGTCGCCCCGCTGACCGGGCCGGCGCCCTGGCGCGCCTACCTGCGCACCCCGGAGGACTTCGCGGTCGCCCTCGACGCCCTCGGGGAGGTCGACGTCTGGTGCACCCACGTGCCCCCGGCGCTCGACGAACTCTGCTACGACGTGGTGGCCCGCCGCGTCGAGGTCGGTTCGGAGGGGCTGCTGGAGCGGATCCGCGGCCAGCGCGCCCGGTGGGCACTGTTCGGCCACGTGCACCAACCGTGGTCGGCCAGGGCGCGCATCGGGGTCACCGACTGCGTCAACGTGGGGCACTTCCAGCGCACGGCCAGCCCCTACGTCTTGCACTGGTGAGCTCGGCGGGCACGGTAACCTGCCGAACATGGCCGACCAGTCCACCCAGTCCATCCACATCGAGGCGGAGCCAGCCGAGGTCATGGCGGTGATCGCCGACTTCCCGGCGTACCCGGACTGGACCGGTGAGCTGAAGGAGACCAGCGTCCTGGCCACCGGGGACGACGGGCGGGCCGAGCGGGTCCGGTTCACCCTGGACGCCGGGATCGTGAAGGACACCTACGTCCTCCAGTACGACTGGGCGGCGGACGGCCTGTCCGTCAGCTGGGAGCTGGTGGAGGGGCAGACCCAGAAGTCGCAGCGCGGGAGCTACCAGCTGCGGAAGGTTCCCGGTGGGACGGAGGTCGTCTACACGCTCGCCGTCGACCTGACCATTCCGATGATCGGACTGTTCAAGCGGAAGGCCGAACGCGTCGTGATGGACATCGCCCTCAAGGGCCTCAAGCGCCGGGTGGAGGGCCGGGGCTGACCGTTCGCCCGCGACACCCACCCGCTCCTTCTCCCCGACGAGGTCCCCGTGCGACTCCTGCTGTTCACCGGCAAGGGCGGGGTGGGCAAGACCACCCTCGCCGCGGCCAGCGCCGCCCGCCTCGCCGCGCTCGGCGGCAAGGTGCTGGTGGTGTCGACCGACCCGGCCCACTCGCTCGGTGACGCGCTGGGCGTCGCCGTCGGCGGCGGTGGGGTAACGGAACTCGACGACGGCC
>NZ_AGVX02000768.1 GCF_000239155.1 Actinoalloteichus spitiensis RMV-1378 | reverse complement strand
CGTTCCGCCGCGCATGGCACCGTTCCCCTCGTCCGCCTCCGCCTGGTCGTGGCCGAGGCTAGGAGGAGGGCGGGGGCGTTGTCGGGGACGACGGGAGGAGGCTGTGGACAACCGGCCGGCTGTGGACGACCGACCTGCCGGCAGTCAGCCCGTCAGGTCGTGCTGGCGGCCTTGCTCGACCCGCTCGACGCCGTGCTCTTGCCGGAGTCGGAGGAGGACGACGAGGACGAGGAGCTCGAGGAGGAGCCGGAGTCGCTCGACTTGGTCGAACCGTCGCTCGACGACGAGGAACTCTTCGCCGTGGTGCCGCCGCCGGAGCTCCTGCTGTCGGTGCGGTAGAAACCGCTCCCCTTGAACACGACCCCCACCGAGGAGAAGAGCTTGCGCAGCTTGCCCTGGCACTCCGGGCACGCCGTCAGTGCTTGGTCGGTGAAGCTCTGCACCTGCTCGAACCGGTGGTCACACGCGGTGCAGGCGTACTGGTAGGTGGGCACGGTTCGTATCCTCCGTGAGCATCAATTTGGCACTCGCCTAGGGACAGTGCCAACACAGATAATGCGCCAAGGTCGTGCCTCCGCGCAAACACCCCCCGGCCCTCGGCTGGTCACCGGGGGAGGTGGAGCAACCCGCGTCCTGGAGTGATGACGCTGGTCAGCAGGGCGTCGTGCGCACCGTGTGGCAGCTGGTCCACCAGTTCGTCGTCCCGGACCACGGCGGCCGTCAACGTCGACGGCGCGGCCAACGGCAGTGAGCGGTCGTAACAACCGCCGCCACGACCGAGCCGCACCCCGGCCCGGTCCACTGCCAGCGCCGGCACCAGCACCGCCGTCGCCTCGGCCAGCGCCTCCGGGGCGAGGAGCGGACCCGGGGGTTCCAGCACGCCGAGGTTTCCCGGGCGCAGCGTCGCTCCTCCACCGTACTCGGCCCACCACATCGGGCCGTCCGGTTCGACCACGACCGGCAGCAGCACCCGGCAGTCGGCCTCGCGGAGGGCGTCCACCAGCGCCAGCGTCCCCGGTTCGGTTCCGAACGGAACGTGGGCCGCGACGGTGCTCCCCGCCCTGGTGCGAGCTAGCTCACGGACGACCGCCGTGATCCGCTCCGCCTCGGCTC
>NZ_AGVX02000769.1 GCF_000239155.1 Actinoalloteichus spitiensis RMV-1378 | reverse complement strand
GACCGGACCACTCCGACGGCGGGCCGCGCCATCGGTCCCCGGTATCCCGATTCCCCTCCCCTCACAACCACCGGAACCGGCGCGGTGTCAGGTCGGGTGACAGTGCTCCACCAACCACCGAGGTGGTCCGTGACAGGAAAGAACAAGGACTGGGACGCGGAGTTCACCGACTTCGTCGTCCACCGCTCCCCGCCGCTCCTCAGAACGGCCTACCTGCTGGCTGGCGGGGACCGGGAGGCCGCGCGGGACCTGCTCCAGGACGTGCTGGAGCGCATGTACCCGCGCTGGCCCCGCATCACCGGCTCCCCGGAGGCGTACGCCAGGGGCGCGCTGGCCAACACCGCCGCCAACCGCTGGCGCCGGCTGTCCCGGCGGGTGCGGGAGACACCGTTGGCGCCGGGCCAGCTCACGCCCGTCGTGGCCGGGCCGGAGGAGGCCGTCGTGACGGCCGACCAGGTCGCGCCGCTGCTCGCCAGCCTGCCGCCGAGGATGCGGGCCGTCATCGTGCTCCGGTTCTTCGACGACCTCAGCGAGAAGCAGGTGGCCCAGGCGCTCGGCTGCGGGATCGGCACGGTGAAGAGCCAGACCTCGCGGGGGCTGGCGCGGATGCGCGATGCCCTGCGCCCAGACGGGCCCGGAGCGGCCCGGTTGACCCCCACCCCAGCGGGAGGACAGCGATGATCGACCAGGACTCGCTCCGGGCGGCCATGCGGGAGACCACTGACGGGCTCCAGCCCCCGACCCGGCTGGCCGAGGAGGTCCTCGCGGGCGCGCGTGCCCGCCGGCGCCGGCGGCGCCGGGCCGGCGTCACCACTGTCGCCCTGGCAGTGGCCCTCGTCGTGACCGCCGGAGCCCTCACCAGGATGGACCTCACCACGAGCGAGGTGCTGGGCGGCGAGGGCGACCTCGCCGCTCCCGGCGACTGGTTCGACATGCCGACCCGGGGCGACCTCGCCGACGACCGGGACTTCGTCGCGCGAGCGACCACCACCTGGCGCGAGGAACTACCGCTCTTCCTGCACACCGGGGCGAGCCGTGAGGACGGGGGGCGCGGCGACCACCACCTGGTGGCCGCGACCACCACCCCGTCCGGGCCGGCCGCGATCTTCGTCGAGCGCCATGCCCCCCCGAACGGCCACGAGAGCTACGACGTGCTGGGCCTGGTCGCCGAGTCCCCGGAGGACGGCGAGCTGCACCTGCTCTCCGCGGGCCGCGACGACGGCGAAGGCCAGCTGTACCTGTTCGGCGAGGACGACCGCACCCTGATCGGCCTGCCCGGCCGCGAGCCGCTGCACCTCTCCACGGGGCCCGACATCGACGAGAGCACCGGTGAGGTCACCCGCCAGTGGGAGGAACTGGTCCCCGAGGACGGCCTCATCCTGCGGCAGCTGCCAGCGGACAGCCATGCGCACGACGTCGTCGCGGCGACGGAGGTTCCGGACACCCTGGTACCCGAGGAACTCGAGCGCCGGCCCCCACTGGCGGTGCTCACCTCCGAGAGCAGGGCCGCCGCGCTCGATCCGGACGCGGCGCGGCACTTCCTCCGGTCCCGTTCGCTGGACTCGGACTGGACCGAGGACCTCACCTTCTTCTACCTACCGATCGCCAGCCGACCCGCCCTGACCCATCAGGAACGGCTGGCCGGGGAGGCAGCCCTGGACAGCCCGGACAACTGGCGGTGTGAGACCTATGAGAACGGCGGGGAGAGCTGTGAGCGGATCGCGGCCGGGCCCAGCCATCCCGACAGCGAGCGCGAGCTGGACCTGATGGACAAGACCCAACGCGCGCTCTGGGACTCCGGCCGCGCGGACCTGATCAACCACCACAGCGGGGGTGTCTTCGGCGGCTTCCTCATCATCGTGCGCATGGCCGACGGCAGGACCGCCACCATCGGCGAGCAGTGGAACCGCACCCAGCACGGCGAGGCGCACGCCGTCGTGTTCACCGACGAGCGCCTCATCGAGGTCGACGACTTCGCCTACGGCGGCCCGACCCGGCCCGACGACCCGGTGCAGCTCTCCGTCCGGCTCCCGGACGACGAGGGCTGGGTCGTGCTCTCCTACCAGGCTGAGCTGAGGTACCGCACCACCCCGGACGGTCCGTGGCAGGCGGTGGAGTCCGACCGGGGAGCGGCCCTGCTGCCGGCGGAGGCCGTCCAGGTCGAGGTCAGCCGCGAGGGCGGGACGGACGTGGTCGAGCTCGCCCGCTGAGGGCGGTGGTTCCCCTTGGCCGCCTCCGTTCCCACCCGCGCGGGAGCGGCCCGGGGCGCCCGGGTGCCACTCGCCGGAGCCGCCGGACCAGCGACCGGCCCCCACCGGCGGCGGGGAGACCGGTCCTCCGCACCCGCCCTGGTCGCCTGGGCTGCGAACGCATCACCGCCGGCACGTCCCGCCCCGGCCCCGTGCCCACTGCCCGGGCAGGGTGACGGCGAACGGCGGCGTGGAGCCCCAGGTGGCCGTGCGGGCGCCATGACGCCGTCACGGCGCCCGTCACCGGGACGGAGGCACGTCGCGACACCCTCACCGGCGGGCCCCGGTCCCGCCAGGAAACACGTCGGGGCCGGACCTCCGTGGCGGAGGTCCGGCCCC
>NZ_AGVX02000770.1 GCF_000239155.1 Actinoalloteichus spitiensis RMV-1378 | reverse complement strand
ACCCCGTTCGCCCCGCCGCCCGTTCCCCCACCCGTCCGCCCCGCCGGCTTCCACGAATCCGGGTAGCCGCCACCCATGTGGGTGAGCACCGGTCGTCTCCACACTGGTCACGGCCCGCGACAGGAAGGAGAAGTCGTGTCCGTCACCACGCACCACGCCGACTCCGCCCCAGAGCGGAGCGACTGATGGCCCTGCGGGATCTCGGGTTCACCGCCGAACAGGAACGCCTCTACCGCGCGCTGCTGGCGAGCCCCGACAGCGACCTGACCGCGCTCAGCCGCCCCAGCGACACCCCGGGCGCCGTCCGCGCCGCCCTGGCCGGCCTCGTCGAACTCGGCGTCGCCCGCTTCCGCGACGACCGACCGGCGGGCGTGGAACTGCTGCGCCCCTCGATCGCCCTCGGCGACCTGATCGAACGCACCGAGGACGAACTCCTGCGCCGGCACCGCCGCACCGGCGACACCCGGGGCGAGGTCGCGGCCCTGGACGCCCAACACGCCGGCACCACCGCCGGGCCACCCGCCGGCCAGGGGGTGGAACGCCTCACCGACGTCGACCAGGTGCGGGAACGCCTCGCCGAACTCTCCTTCTTCACCAGGACCAGCGTCTACTCCGTCCACCCCGCCGCCCGCCCCAGCCCGGAGTCCGTGGCCGCCGCCCGACCGCTGGACGTGCGCAGCCTCCGACGCGGGGTGGAGATGCGGGTCATCCACGAGGCCAGCGTCGTCGCCGACCACCGCGTCCGCGACCACCTGCGGGAGGTCGCCGCCGCCGGCGCGCGGATCCGGCTGTCCGACCTCCCCGTCGAACGGATGATCATCATGGACGAGGAGGTGGTGGTCGTCCCCTCCGACCCGGCCGACACCCGGCGGGGTGCGCTGGTGGTGCGGCAGGCGGGCCTGGTGCACGGCTTCCTCCACCTGTTCCACCGGCTCTGGGCGGAGGCCGCCGACCTCATGACCAGCGGCGACCCGCCCGCCGACCTCACCGAGGAGGACCGCCGCCTCCTGGCGCTGCTGGCCGAGGGCCGCACCGACGAGACCGCCGCCCGCGCCGTGGGCGTGTCCGTCCGCCACCTGCGGCGCCGCGTCGCCCGCCTGATGCACCGGCTCCAGGCCACGAGCCGGTTCGAGGCCGGAGTGGCCGCCGCCCGCCGGGGCTGGCTGTGAGGGCACACCCCCGCCCGCACCGCACCCCGGGCCACACCGGCGACGACCCCACCACCACCGCGTCCGCCGAGGACGCCCCAGGCCGCGAGGACCGCCGCGCGCCCTCCCCGGGCCCCGCGTCCACGCCACGGCGTGGACCCCGACCGTGACACCGCGAGAACGCACGACGAAGGGATGACCAGCATGCCCGCGACCAGGACAACCCAGCCCAGGGCCAACCATGCGCGCGGCCCCGAGAGCGGCACGCCACTCCACGCTGGACAGCCACCCCGCGCCGGGGAGGGCCCCGCGTCGCCGGCCCCGGACCGCAACGCACCGGCCCGCGACCACGGCCCGCTTCCCCTCGGCGTCTTCGGCTGGGACTGAGCCTCCTCGCGGACCACGACTGTGCGGGCGCCGGCGGACCCGGCGCGCACGACGCCCCCCCCACCCGGCGCCACCGCCGGGTTCCCCGCGCCCCCAGCCGCCCGGCGACCGAACACGACTCGGGGGACCCGGCGGGCGGCACGCACCGAGGCCCCCGACGGAGCCCGTCAGTCCTCCGGAAGACGCACCGCGCGCCGCAGGATCTTCCCCGTCAGCCCCTTGGGGAGTTCCGGCACGAACCACACGTGGCGCGGGTACTTGTAGGTGGCGACCCGTTCCCGCAGGAACCCACGCAGCTCGTCCTCGGTCACCGTGGCCCCCGGCTTCCGCGCGACGGCCGCGCCGACCTCCTCCCCCAGCTCCGGGTGCGGCACGCCGACGACCGCGACCTCCAGCACGTCCGGATGCTCGTAGCAGGCCTCCTCCACCTCGCGCGGGTACACGTTGTACCCGCCGCGCAGGATCAGGTCCTTCTTGCGGTCGACGATGTGGAAGAAGCCGTCCTCGTCCCGGCGCGCGAGGTCCCCGGTGCGCAGCCACCCGTCCGGCATCGCCTCGGCGGTGGCCTCCGGGCGCCGCCAGTAACCCCGCATCACGTTGGGCCCCTGGATGACGATCTCCCCGATCTCCCCGTCGGGGAGCTCCGCCCCGAGGTCGTCCACCACCCGCATCCGCACCCCCCGCACCGGGGTGCCGATCGACCCGGCCTTGCGAGGCCGGTTCGGGTGGTTGAACGAGGCCACCGGGGAGGTCTCGCTCAGGCCATAGCCCTCCAGGATCTGGCAGCCGAACGCGGACTCGAAGGCCGACAGCAGCTCCAACGGCATCGCCGCGCCCCCCGAGATGCAGGTGCGCAGGCTGGACACGTCCACGCCGTGCCGGTCCGGGTGGTTCAGCATCGCCCCGTACATGGTGGGCACGCCCTCGAACACCGTGACCCGGTCCCGCTCGACCACCTCCAACGCCCGCCCCGGGTCGAACCGGGGGACCAGCGTCAGGCAGGCCCCGGTCCGCACGGCCGCGAGCAGGCCGCAGGTGAGCCCGAAGGAGTGGAACAGCGGAAGGCAGCCCATGATGACGTCGTCCTCGGCGCACTCCAGGACCGTAGTGGCCGTCAGCTCCGCGTTGCCCCGCAGGTTGTCGTGGGTCAGCTCGGCGCCCTTGGGTTCGCCGGTGGTGCCCGAGGTGTAGAGGATCAGCGCGGTGGCGGCGGGGTCGATGGCACCGGCCCGCTCCACGAGCTCGGCCACCTCCCCTTCTGGCGTGGGAGCCAGCAGACCGGGGGTGTCGGCGAGTTCGGCGACGGTGAGCGCCGGCACCCCGACCTCACCGGCGGCGGGCGTCACCTGGTCCATGGCGGGGCCGTCCGACACCACCAGCGAGGTCTCCGCGTCGGCCAGCCGGTAGCGGATCTCCCGGGACCGCAGCAGCGGCGCCATCGGCACCGCCACACCCCCGGCGAGCAGCACACCGAAGAACACCACGGGGAACGCGGGAACGTTGGGCAGGACGAACCCGACGCGGTCACCGGGCCGCACGTCCCGGGCGGCCAGGGTCAACGCCACGTCCGAGGCGCGGTGCAGGAGGTCGCGGTAGGTCAGGACCTCCTCGTCGAGCCGCACGGCCGGCCGGTCCGGGTGCCGGGTCGCCGTCTCCGCCAGCATCGTCGCCAGGTTCGTCATCGACTCGGCTCCTTCGCCTCTTCGTCTTCTCGCCTCGGACCGTCTTCTCCCAGCACGCTGACACTTCCGTGTGAGGATTGGCAACCGGAACGCGCGTCGCGCATCGGCTGGCACCGGCCGGGGACGGAGCCGGCGACGTGGAAGCCGGCCGCGCCTGCCGGGCGCCCGGCGCCCCGGGGCCAGCAGGCAGCCCCGAAGGCCCCCAGC
>NZ_AGVX02000771.1 GCF_000239155.1 Actinoalloteichus spitiensis RMV-1378 | reverse complement strand
GGGTGCCCACTCGGCGGGGGCTCGGGGCCTCGGGGCCGAACGACGACGTCCTCCCGGTTCAGGCCCGACCCGGCGGCCAGGCTAGTTCGTCGTGGGGGTCGCGGGCAGGGGAGCGGACGCCCGTCCAACATGGTGGGACCGGGCGGGGGTGCGCCGGCGGATTCGGTGCGGCCGGGGCCCGGGCCGGCCACCGCCCTCGGCGTGGTACGCCCACCAGAGTGCGTCCGCGTCGCCGTCCGGCGGCGAGCGGAGGGACCGGGTCGGGGTGACCGGCCTCGGCGACCGGTCAGGGCGGGACCCGAGGGTTCGGGCGGGGGCACCGTGCGGGTGGGCGCCGCGCACCGGGGCGCGGGCACGGGGTGGACGTCCGCTGACGGGACGACGCGGCCGCGCCCACGGCGCGCCGGACGGACGCGGCGGGTGACCCCCGCCGGACGAAGGGCCGTTACCCGGACCGGGTGCCCACCTGCGGTCCGGCGTCGGCGTAGGGTGTGTGCCGCCACGGGAGTCCGGTGCGCCGGGCTGAGAGGAGGGCGTGGCCCGTCAGCGGGCCACGACGAAGCCCTCGACCGTCCAGCGGGAGGAACCCGGTTCCTCCCATCACCTGATCCGGATCATGCCGGCGCAGGGAGGCCCCGCGTGACGGGTGGACGGCGGCCCACGCCCGGCCCACGTCACGGGAGGGTCGAATGTTCGGAGTCACCAGTTCAGCGGGTGCGTTCTCCACACGCGCCGATCGGGTCCGCCAGCGGGGCCCGGCGGTCGGTCTGGTGGCCGCCGTGGTCCTCACCGCCGGGTGCAGCGTCGTGGGGGGCGGCTCCGACGAGGGGTCCGACGGCTCCCGTTCCGTCGTGCTGGTGACCCACGACTCCTTCACCTACGACGAGGAGGTCGTCGCCGCCTTCGAACGCGAGTCGGGCATCGACCTGGACATCCGGCAGAGCGGCGACGCGGGCGAACTGACGAACACGCTGGTGTTGAGCAAGGACAACCCCATCGGCGACGTCGCCTTCGGCGTGGACTCCACCTTCGCGGGGCGGGCCCTCGACGAGGGGGTGTTCGAGGACTACCGGAGCCCGCACGCCGAGCAGGGCGCGGACGACTACCGGGTGGCCGACTCGGACGCGCTGACGGCGGTCGACGTCGGAGACGTGTGCCTGAACATCGACCGGGAGTGGTTCGCCGAGTCCGACGTCCCGGCGCCCACCGGCCTCGACGACCTGCTGGACCCCGCCTACCAGGACCTGCTGGTCGTGCAGGACCCCGCGACGTCCTCGCCGGGACTGGCTTTCCTGCTGGCCACCATCGCCCACGCCGGGGAGGACGGCTGGCGGGACTACTGGGCTGGTCTGCGGGACAACGGGGTGCGGGTCACCGGGGGGTGGACCGAGGCCTACACCCAGGACTTCTCCGGGTCGTCGGGGAACGGCCCCCGGCCGATCGTGGTGTCCTACGCGTCCTCGCCGGCCGCCGAGATCGGTGAGGACGGCACGCCGAGGACGGAGGCGCTGCTGGGCACCTGCTACCAGCAGGTCGAGTACGCGGGCGTGCTCGCGGGGACCGACAACCCCGAGGACGCGCGCGCGGTGGTGGACTTCCTGCTGTCCGAGCCGTTCCAGGCGCAGCTGGCCGAGTACATGTACGTCTACCCGGTGCGCGCGGACGTCGAGTTGCCCGAAGCCTGGCGGGAGGCCGCACCACTGCCCGAGGACTCGGTGACCCTCCCGGCGGACGAGGTGGAGAGCAACCGGGACGAGTGGGTCTCGGAGTGGCGGGACCTGGTCCTGGGATGAGCCGCGTCTCCCGGGAACCCCGCCCCCCGGGCACGGGGGTGGTGCCGGCGTCGACCCGGCGGCGGATCGGGCTGGTGGGGCTGGCGGTGCTGCCCCTGGCGTTCCTGGTCTTCTTCTTCGCCTGGCCGGTGCTCGCGATCATCGGGCGGGGGCTGGGCGAGGGCGGGGTGTCCGACATGCTCGTCAGGGCCCAGACCTGGCAGCTCGTCGGGTTCACCCTGGGGCAGGCGGCGGCGGCCACCGTGGTGGCGGTCCTCGCGGGCCTGCCCCTCGCCTACGTCACGGCTCGGCTGGCGGTGCCGGGCAGGGGCCTGCTGCGTGTCCTGGTGACGGTGCCCTTCGTCCTGCCCACCGTGGTGGTGGGGTTGGCGTTCCGCGCGTTGTTGGGGGACGGCAGCCTCGCCGGCATCGTGTTGGCGAACGCGTTCTTCAACGTGGCCGTGGTGGTCCGCACCGTGGGCGGGTTGTGGGCGCATCTCGACCGGCGGGCCGAGGACGCGGCCAGGGCGTTGGGCGCCTCCCGGTGGCGCGCGTTCACCTCGGTGTCCCTGCCGGCGCTGCGCCCGGCCCTGGGTTCGGCGGCCGCCGTCGTGTTCCTGTTCTGCGCCACCAGCTTCGGCGTCGTCCTCGTCATCGGCGGCGCCCGCTACCGCACGCTGGAGACGGAGATCTACCTGCGCACGGTGAACCTGCTGGACCTCTCCGGTGCCGCCGCGCTGTCCCTGCTCCAACTGGCCGCCGTCGTCGCGGCCCTCGCCGTGGGGGCGGCGGCGCGCCGCCGCCGGGAGGGCGCCTTGGCGTTGCGGTCGAGCGCGGAGACGACCCGACCGCCCAGCGGTGGGGACTGGGTGGTGGTGGCCGCTGCCGGTGCCGTGCTGGTGGGCCTGCTGGTTCCGCTGGTCGCCGTGGCCTGGCGGTCGCTGGCCACCTCGTCCGGCTTCGGCCTGGACGGGTACCGCGCGCTGGCGGGAGGCGGTGAGGGTGGTGTGCTCCGGATCTCCGTCCTCGACGCGGCCCTGAACTCGGTGCGCGCGGCGGTCGACGCGACGGTGCTGGCGATGGTCCTCGGCGGCCTGGCCGCGGTGGTGCTGGCCCGCACGAGGCGGGCCGGGGCCACCCAGCTGCTGGACACGGTGATGATGCTGCCGTTGGGAGTGTCGGCCGTCACCGTCGGCTTCGGTTACCTGGTGACCCTGTCCGCCCTGCCCAGCGGGTTGCGGGATTCCCCGGTGCTGGTCCCGTTCGTGCAGGCGTTGGTGATCACCCCCTTGGTGATCCGGATCATGCTGCCGGTGCTGCGGTCGGTGGACGACCGGCTCCGGCAGGCCGCGGCGACGCTCGGGGCGGGCCCGGTGCGCGTCTGGTCGGCGGTGGACCTGCCCATGTCGGCACGTTCGCTGGTCACCGCGGCGGGGTTCGGTTTCGTCATCGCCTTGGGCGAGTTCGGCGCGACGAGTTTCCTGGTGCGGCCAGAGACCATGACGCTCCCGGTCGCGATCAGCCGCCTCATCTCCCGGCCCGGCGAGCTGAACACGCTCGCCGCCTACGCGGCCTGCACGGTGCTGCTGGTGGTGACCGCGCTGGTGGTGGCGCTGGTGGAACGCATCAGGGTCCGCTCCGACACGGTCGGGGAGTTCTGATGGGGCCTTCGGGATCGGGCGGGGCCGCGCCCTGAGTGCTCGCGGGGACGAGGTCCCGGCGACGGGAGGAAGGTGGGGTGTCGTGACGCTCACGGTGCGGGGGCTCACGGTCCGTTACGGCGAGGTGCTGGCGGTGCGGTCGGTCGACCTGGCGGTGCCCGACGGCGGGGTGCTGGCGTTGCTGGGGCCGTCCGGGTGCGGCAAGTCGACCCTGCTGCGCGCGGTGGCCGGGTTGGAGACCGTCGCCGAGGGGCGGGTGTGCTGGGACGGCGTGGACCTGGCCGGGACCCCGGTGCACCGCCGGGCCTTCGGGTTGGTGTTCCAGGACGGCCAGCTCTTCCCCCACCGCACGGTCGCCGGCAACGTGGCCTTCGGCCTCCGGATGGCCGGCGTGGACCGGGCGGTGCGGGACGCGCGGGTCGCCGAGCTGCTGGAGCTGGTGGGCCTGGCCGGTTACGAGCGGCGGCGGGTGACCCAGTTGTCCGGCGGTGAGCAGCAGCGGGTGGCCCTGGCCAGGGCGCTGGCGCCCCGCCCCCGGTTGTTGCTGCTGGACGAACCGCTGTCCGCGCTGGACCGCGAGCTGCGGGACCAGTTGGCGGTGGACCTGGCCCGGGTGCTCGCCGAGACGGGGACGACGGCACTGGTGGTGACGCACGACCACGACGAGGCGTTCACCCTCGCCGACCGGGTCGCGGTGATGTCGGAGGGCGAGATCCGCCAGGTCGACGGCCCGGAGCGGGTGTGGCGGCGTCCGGCGGACGAGCGGGTGGCCAGGTTCCTCGGTTGTTCCCTGCTGGTGCCGGCGACGGTGCGCGGCGGGTGGGCCGAGTCGGTCCTCGGTCGGGTCCGGGTGCCCGGCGACGTGCCGGACGGGACGGTCCGGCTGGGGCTGCGGGCCTCGGCGGTGCGGGTCAGCCACGGGGGGCGGGGCGACGGGACCGGCGGGGAGGCCACCGGGGAGGTGCTGCGGCGGGTGCACCAGCGTGACCACGTCCGCCTCGTGGTGCGGGTCGCCGACGTGGGGGAGGTGCAGGCCAGCACCCCCTTCGCCGGGGTGCCGGAGGTGGGGGAGCGGGTCCGGCTCACCCTCGACCCGGATGCGGTGGCCGTGCTGGTCGGGTGAGGCGGGCGCGCGGGGCGGGGCGGCGGTTTCCCGAGGCGGGTGGACCGGTGCTCCGGTCGCGTCCCCTCCGCGCGACCGGTCCTGCCGCGTCCTCCCGCCGCCCCTTCGTGCCGTGCCCCCGGGGCCGACCTGGCCTGTTCACGAGTCCTTCGTGACCACCCGCAGCGTGGTCAGCGAGAGGCCGATCAGCAGGTAGCACAGCGCCCGCACCGACGACTCCCCCATCACGTCCAGCGCCATCGGGTCCCGCAACGCCTCCATGAGCGCCTCCTGCCAGCCGGTGGTCAGCAGGTAGGGGGAGAGGAAGCCCAGCGCGGGGATCATGCCGACGATCTGGAAGGTGATCAGCGCCCCCATCGCCCCTACCAGGGAGAGCAGCGGGTGTTCCGTGCACGCCGAGAGCGCCAGCGCCAGGGAGGCGAACGCGGCCAGCTGGAGCACCACGTACCCGGCGATGAGCGCCACCCTGCCCAGCCCGGCGCCGAACGGCAGCGTCGTACCGGACAGCGTCAGGAAGCCGCTCCCACCGAGCAGCACCAGACCGGTGACGGCCGCCACCAGGGTCGTCACCAGGATCGTGACGGTGATCGCGGCCAGGACGCCGACGGACTTCACCAGGACCAGCCGCCCCCGGCTGACCGGAGCGAGCAGCAGCGCCCGCAGGGTGCCGTGCGCGGACTCGCCGGCGAAGGCGTCGGCGGCGGTGAACGAGGCGGCGACGGGCAGCGCCATCGTCAGCAGCATTCCCATCGACGCCACCGGGAGGAGCAGGCCGTTGCCCGAGAGCAGGGCGACGATCCCGCCGCCGAACACGTCGTCGGACAGTGCGATGCCCACCCCGATCAGCACCGGGATCAGGGTGATCAGCCCGATCATGATCAGGGTGCGGGGGCGGCGCAGCACCCAGGTGATCTCCGATCGCAGTACCCGGAGCAGAGGGGCGGTGGTCCGCCCGGACCGCGTGCCTCCGAAGTCCGAGTCGGGGGCGAAGCCGGTCGCGGTACGTCCCGGGCCGATGTCCAGCGCGGTCACGGTCCCTCTCCCTCGGTCGTCGCGCTCACACCCTCGGTGAGCTGGGTGAAGAAGTCCTCCAGGCCGGCGCGTTCGCGGCGGACCTCGTGCACCTCGACGTCGGACCTGACCAGCGTGGCCACGACGCGGGGAGCGGAGGTCCCGGCGAGTTCGACCCGGACCCCCTCGGACGAGCGCCGCGCCGCCACACCCTCGGCGAGCAGCGCCGCCACCGCGGCATCACGGTCCGGGGTGGTGACGAGCAGGGCCGGCCCGCCCGCCTCCAGCAGGGTGGCCAGGTCGCCCTGGGCCAGCAGGCTGCCCCGGCTCAGCACCGCCACGTGCGTGCACACCGCCTCGATCTCGGCGAGCAGGTGGGAGGAGACGATGACCGTGGTCCCCGATCCCCGCAGCTCCCCGATCATCCGGCGGATCTCCCTGGTCCCGGCCGGGTCGAGCCCGTTGGTGGGTTCGTCCAGAACCACAAGCCTGCGGGGCACGAGCAGCGCGGCGGCCAGCCCCAACCGCTGCTTCATGCCCAGCGAGTAGCCCCGGTACCGCCGGCGGGCGGCGTCGGCCAGCCCCACCCGCTCCAGGGCGTCGGTCACGGCGGCCCGCACGGAACCGCTGGGGAGCAGGGGTTCCATCGCGGCGAAGCGCAGCAGGTTGTCCCGCCCGGACAGGAACGGGTAGAAGCCCGGGCCCTCGACCATCGCCCCGACGGCGGGCAGCACGTCACCGGCCCGTTCGGGCAGCGGCCGGCCGAGGAGTTCGACGGATCCCGAGGTGGGTGCCGTCAACCCGAGCAGCATGCGGATGGTGGTGGTCTTGCCCGAACCGTTCGGGCCCAACATGCCGAGCACCGAGCCGGCGGGCACGTCGAGGTCGACGCCGTCGACGGCCACCGTGCTGCCGTAGACCTTGCGCAGTCCCCTGGTGCGGGCCGCGTACTCGACCGGCGCACCCGGCGTGTCCTGGGAGGGGGTGGTGGCGGAACCCTCCGCCACCACCGCGTCGCGCGTCCTCACCGCTGGGCCGCCAACGCCTCGGTCAGGACCTGGACGGGCACCGCGCCGGCCGCGACCCGACCGTCCTCGACGAGCAGCACGGTCAGCAGGCTGGTCTCGACGAGGTAGCCCTCGCCCCACTCTCCGGTCACCCGCTCCCCGACCTGGTCCAGCAGCTCGGCCGGGTTCATCCCCGCCAGCTCGTCCTCGTCCCACTCGTCGGACCCGAACTCGTCGAAGGCGTCCTGGAGGTCCTCGGGGGACAACCCGATCGGGGACTGGGCGATGACGACGCTCTCCCAGCCTTCGCCGTGCAGGGTGGGCACGACATCCGCCGGTTCCACGCCCTCCGGCATGGCGCGCGGGGACTCCTCCACGGACGTCCCGGCCTCCTGCTCCTCGACGAGCGAGCCGGCGGGCGGGTCGAACTCGAACAGGGACTCGTCCTGCTCACCCAGGTCGAGTTCGGTGAACCCCACCTGGAACGCGGGGGCCTCCGTCCCGTTGGCGAGCACCGACACCCGCAGCGGCATGCGGGTGTCGCCGTCGACGGCGATCCGCACCTCCCGCACCAGGCTGCGCTGGTCCGGGGACGGGGCGAGGACCAGTTCGTACGCGGCGCGACCGGCGACCTCGGCGGTACCGTCCACCGCGATGCTGCTGTCCTCCCGCAGCAGGGCGGTGAGTTCGGCCGCCACCGACGCCGGATCGGTCTCGGTCAGCTCCGGGTGCCCCCCGGCGTCCCGGTGGGTACCGCCGCCGATGTCGGTCCGGGTGGCGGTGCGTTCCTCCGAGCTCCAGGTCCAGACGCTCCGCCCGTCGCCGACGAGGACGTCATCACCTCCCCGGCCGCGCACCGCCAGCCGGAAACGCTCCCCGCCGTCGGACCACACCTGCGCGGTGCTCGCCCCCGAGCCGACACCCGCCGGGAGTTCGAGCCCGGGGATGGTGGGGAGCCCCAGGTCGTTCTCCACCTGAACGGTTCCCCCGAGCGCCTGCGGCTGGACCGTCAGGACGGACTCGATCAGGTCCTCCGCGCTCACCTCCGGCAGCGCCGGCGACTGGCTCCCCCCCCCCCG
>NZ_AGVX02000772.1 GCF_000239155.1 Actinoalloteichus spitiensis RMV-1378 | reverse complement strand
GGGGAATCCGGCGGGTCGTCGGTGCCGGGTTCGGTCTGTTCAGCAAGGCCGTCTCGACGATCGTCGGTGGCCAGTTGCTCGCGGACGCCTCCGCGTTCGTCCAGGCCTTCGACAGCATGTTCGGTGGGTTTCGCGAGCGGGCGGAGCACACCTACCGGATGCTGCGCTCCCCCGGCACCGCGTTCCTGGTGGTCGCCGCGCCCGAGCCGGACGCTCTTCGGGAGGCGTCCTACTTCGTCGACCGGCTGGCCACCGAGCGGATGCCGTTGGCGGGTCTCGTCGCCAACCGCACCCACCCGGTGCTCACCGACTTGCCGGCCACCAGTGCCCTCGCGGCGGCCGAGCAGCTCGGCGGGAGCGCCCCGCTCGCCGCCGCGGTGCTCCGCCTGCACGCCGACCGGGTGTCGGTAGCGGAGCGAGAACTCCGGCTGCTGTCGCGGTTCACCCGGGCGCATCCCGGAGTGCCGATCATCGGCGTCCCAGCACTTGCGAAAGATGTTCACGATATGCGAGGGCTGGGCGAGATCGGTGAACTACTCGCGAGCAGGCCCGACGCCGGTTAGCCCGACGCACTCGTGTGCGAATGAGCTAAAGCGATCGGCGAATCGCCAGGAATTTGACCGGACGGCCGGCCAATGGGGGCCAACTGGTTGATCCCGCAATTCGGCGGAGCCGCCGGACCGGGCGTCCTCGTCGCACCGGCCCGGCGTCGCCGTGCCGTGTCCCGTCAGGACACCTGGTACTCGATGTCGGTGTGGCGGCGGCGCGCGGCTTCCAGCAGCTCGCGCCAGGACTCGACGTCCGGCCTCCGGCGGAGCAGCGCGCGCCGCTCCCGCTCGGTCATACCGCCCCAGACGCCGAACTCGATGCGGTTGTCCAGCGCTTCGGCCAGACACTCGGTACGAACCGGACAGCCGATGCAGACCACCTTGGCCTTGCGCTGTTCGGCTCCTCGGACGAACAACTGCTCAGGGTCCTCGTCACGGCAGGCCGCTCGAACCCGCCAATCCCCCTGGATGAACATCATGTCCCCCAGCTCCTTGTGTCTTCCGACTCACCAGGTGCCCCCCCGGCACCCGCGGTCAGTGACATTCCGTTCCGATGGAACGCCCTGTCTTACCTTGTCGTGAGACCTTGACGGACTGTAGAGCAGATTGGTTCCATCAATTTCACCGGGTATGACAAACATTACGGTGCGTCACCCGTTTCGCAACCCTTAGTAATCATTTCGAGTGGTGCCACCTCACTTCGTCGTTATACGGGCGGCACCCCGGACGTACGCTGGGCGGGTGCGGTTTCGGGCTGGCGTACTCAAGCTCTTCGGACTCTGCGTGCTCGCGGGGGTACTCGCCGCCGGCGTGCTGTTCCCCGCCGTCGGCGGCCTCGGCGTGGCGTCCAACCAGGCGAGTGACACCGTGGACAGTCTCTCGGCCGACCTCGTGACCACGGACCCTCCCCTGGTCAGCACGATCACCGACTCCGAGGGCGAGCCGATCGCCTACCTGTTCGACCAGTACCGGGTGCTGGTCGAACCGCACGAGATCGCCGACAGCATGAAGGCGGCCATCATCGCGGTCGAGGACCAGCGCTTCTACCAGCACGAGGGCGTCGACTGGCGGGGCACGTTCCGCGCCGCGGTGACCAACCAGATGTCCGGCAGCATCGCGCAGGGCGGTTCCACCCTCACCCAGCAGTACGTCAAGAACTACCTGGTGCACGTGGTCGCCGCCGACAGCCCGGCCGAGCAGGCGAAGGCGATCGAACAGACTCCCGCCAGGAAGCTGCGCGAGATCAGGATCGCGCTCCAACTGGAGCAGAACCTCGACAAGGAGGAGATCCTCGCCGGCTACCTGAACATCGTGCCCTTCGGCAACCAGACCTACGGCGTGGGAGCCGCCGCGCGCACCTACTTCAACACCACGGCGGACAAGTTGACCGTTCCGCAGGCCGCCCTGCTCGCCGGGGTGGTCAACAGCCCCGGCTCGTTGAACCCCGAACGCAACCCGGAGGAGGCGAAGCGGCGGCGCAACATCGTGATCGGGTTGATGGCCGAGCAGGGGCACATCTCCGAGGAGGCCGCCGAGGAGGCCAAGCGGGAACCCCTGGGGCTCGCGCAGCCGCTGGGGCGCCCACCGAACGACTGCGTGGGGGCCGGGCCGAGCGACGGCTTCTTCTGCGAGTACGTCATCGACTACCTGGCGAACGCCGGCTTCTCCAAGGACCAGCTCAAGCGCGGCGGCTACACGATCAGGACCACGCTGGACCACTCCATCACGGAGATGGCGAAGCGCGCGGCCGAGGACCAGGTGCCCAAGACGACCGAGGGGATCGCGAACGCGATGGCCATCGTGGAGCCGGGGAAGGACAGCCACAAGGTCCGGGCCCTGGTGGCGAACCGGGACTACGGGCTCGACCCCGAAGCCGGTCAGACGATGTACCCGCTGCCCAGCGGTATGACGATGTTCGGTGCCGGGTCGATCTACAAGACCTTCACGGCGGCGGCCGCCCTCGAGGCCGGCATGGGCATCCAGAACGAGGTCGACGTGCCGGGCACCTACGTGTCCTCGGTGTACTTCAACAACGGGGCCCCCTACCAGGTCAGCAACGACAACGACGGTTATCCGGCCCGCATGACCCTCCAGGACGCCCTGGCGAAGTCCCCCAACACCTCCTTCGTGATGTTGCAGGAGCGGGTCGGGCTGGACGCGGTGGTGGACATGGCCGAGCGCCTCGGCCTCCGACAGGGCATGACCGGTATCAACCACCACGGCGGGCAGATCGACCCCACCGCCGAGCGTGAGGAGCAGCGGCTCCCGCAGGCGGAGTTCCTCAAGGAACGGGGTATCGGCGCCTTCACCCTCGGTTTCACCCCGACCAGCGTGCTGGAGCTGTCCAACGTCGCCGCGACGATCGCCAGCAACGGGGTGTGGTGCCCGCCCTCCCCGATCGAGGAGATCCTCGACCGGCACGGCAACCCGGTGCCGATCACCGAGGCCGAGTGCGAACAGGCCGTCGAGGAGGAGGTCGCCAACGCGCTCTTCGTGGGCATGAGCAAGGACGACACGGAGGGCACCGCGCGGGCCGCGGCCCAACAGGTGGGCTGGGACAGGCCGATGCTCGGCAAGACCGGCACCACCCAGAACCACATGTCGGCCGGGTTCATCGGCGCGACCCCGCAGATGGCCGGCGCGGTCCTCACCTTCAGCGACGGCACCTCGGTGCAGGGGATCTGCGATGGCGACCCGCCGATGCTGTGCGGGGACAACGGCAACATCTACGGCGGGCGCATCCCCGCCCGCACCTGGTTCGCCACGATGACCGGCGTGCACGAGGGCCTCCCGGTGGCCCCGTTGCCCGCGCTGGCCCCCGAGCACGAGTTCGGCGGCGACGACCACCAGGTGCCCAACGTCGTCGGGATGGGCGCCGCGCAGGCCCGCACCGTCCTCCAGGAGGCCGGTTACGAGGTGTCGGAGACGCAGACCAACAGCAGCGAGCCGCGCGGCGTCGTGGTGACCCAGTCGCCCCGGGGTTTCGCCCTACCCGGGGACACGATCACGATCTCGGTCAGCACCGGGTACGTGCCACCGGCGGAGACCGAACAGCCCGTCCCGACGGACCAGCCGCCCGGTGAGAGCGGCACCCCGGCTCCCCCGCCCGAGGACGGTGGCCCCAGCGTGCCGCCGGTCCCTCCGCCCGCGCCCGAACCCACCCAGCCCGAGCTGCCGGAACCCCCCGACGACGGCGGTGACCAGCCACCCGTCGATCCGCCGGTGGTCGAGGGCGGCTGACCCGTTCCCCACCTACGCGTTTCCCGGGCGGGCCCGGCTCCCGCTCACCGCTGGAGCCGGGCCCGCGCGAGCGCCA
>NZ_AGVX02000773.1 GCF_000239155.1 Actinoalloteichus spitiensis RMV-1378 | reverse complement strand
GGCGTTAGCCGCTCCCGCTGCGTTCGGCCGGCGGGAGGACACCGGCGTCCTCGTAGTTGCGGATCGCCTGGGTGGACAGCCCGTGCTCCCGAGCGAGGTCGACAGGACGCACGGGGTCCTCCTCGTGAGACTTCGACTTCCGCGAACGGGGTAGTTCCTCGCCCGGATATCAATGGAATTCCCAAGGTTACCGTCGGGGGCTGCCCGCACCGCGAGGAGCGAACGTGTCCACCGCCCCCACCCGGTGCTCTCGGTCAACATCAGCCACGGCGTGGGTTCCGTACCGGGTATAGGGAACTCGTCGAACGGATCCACGCGCACAACGTGGACCGGGGCGGCGGGCCGAGCGGGCAGCCAGCTCAGACGCCGTCCCGATTCAGGGAGCCGACGAAGGCGGCGAACACCTCGCGGTCAAAGAGCAGCGTCCCGCCAGCACGGTTCTTCGTGTCCCGCACAGCCACCACGGTCGACGTGGAACCCACCTCGACACAGTCGTCGGAACCGTTGCTGCTCCGACTCGACTTCCGCCAGTTGGTCAGGGTCATGTCAGCGTTCATGTGCCACGTCCTCGGAGAGGGGAACCATGTCGGCCGGGAGGTGTGGTGCGACCCGCGTGGGCTCCCGGTTCGGCAAGTAGGGACAGGTACCCAGCTTGCCTGTCCGTCGGAGGGTTGGCTTTCAGTCGACTCGGTACGCCGCCGCCCCTGTATGGCCTAGCACGGTGACCAAGCTCCTCCGTAGCCGTCTCGGGTAAGGCTCGCGTTGAGAGCCCGGCGGGGCGCCCGCCGGCCCGGTGGGTGGTTGGCCGGGTGGGGCCAGGAAGGACCCGCACCTGCGGTCGAACGCTGGTGCCGCCCCTGTCCGGCGACAAGCGGCGCCGAGTGCGCCGAGTGAGGTCATCCTCTAGTGAGTAGAAGGTCCCGCTTCGCTCGCGGCGTCGCTGGGCCGGGAGTGGCCGCTGAAGGTCCGGACGTACCGGTCACGCGCGGAGACCGTGGGCGAGTGTCACGCGGGAGTGGGAAGTGCCGCGCAGACCTCGTCGATGCTCCTGATCTGCCGGCGGCCGACGAAGCGCCGGAGCACCAGCAGCCCTGCCTGGTGCGCCTCCTCACCGGCATGGGAGTAGCAGGCGTCGTGGACGACCACCGGGGTGTGCCCCAGCTCCCAGGCGTCGGCGGCGGTCTTCATCACACAGCTCTCGGTGGCGATACCGGCAATGGTGAAGCGCGTCCAGCCCCGCGCGGATGCGAGCGCCGTGAACTCCTCGGTGAAGGTCGAGTAGTAGGTCTTGTCGATGACGTGGTGTCGGGCGTCGTAGGGGACCAGTTCCGGAACGATATCGGTTTCGGGACTGCCTTGAAGTCGGGTCCAGCCGATGAGGCGCTCGTACTGGCTGCCCGGAACGTTGCGGAAACGCGTGAACACAATGGGCCGACGTGCGGCGTCCCACCGCCGCACTAGGCGTACTACGCGGTCGATCACCGGCTCGGACTTCGGACTGATGAACCCGTTTTGCATGTCGATGACAAGAAGTACGTCAGTCATGGCAGCTCCTCCCCTCCCCGAGGGGCGGCTATGAATCGACGTGGTACGCCGGCGCCCCTGTTTGGCCTAGCACGGTGACCAAGCTCGTCCGTGGCCGTCTCGGGTAAGGCTCGCGTTGACGGCTGGGCGGGGTGCCCGCCGGCCCGGTGGGTGGTTGGCCGGCGGGCCGGTGGGTGTCAGAGGCGCTCTGCTTTGATCGACATGAGGAAGCTGCTGAAGGCCTCGCGGCTGACGACGAGGGTGCCCCCGGCGCGGTTCTTGGTGTCCCGCACAGCCACCACGGCAGACGTGGCCCCAACTTCAACGCAGTCGTTGGCGCCGTTGCTGCTCCGACTCGACTTCCGCCAGTTGGTGATGTCCTGCAAGGAACGTTCCATCGAGCTCATCTCCTAGATCTCTTCGTAGCTTTCCTGAAGTAGGGCACGGCTTTCGTCCTCGGCCAACGATTGGGCGACGACCCGCTCGAACGCTGCCGCGAACTTCTCCAAGTAGGGCGGCCCGTCGTACCACTGGCCACTGACGAACGTCTCGGTGTAGGCAAAAGTGGTCACAGGTTCCCCCACGTCCAGCAGCATGGAGGACGTGCCAAGCGGGGTGTAAGCACCTGCTGCTCGCGATAGGATCTGGAGCCGCACGCGTTCGGCCCCCAGGCCCTGCGGGCCTGGGGGTTCCGGGGCCAGGTCGTCCTGGCCGCCCTGGGCACCGACGCCATGCGTTCGGAGGTCAGCACGGCCGGCCGCCTGTACTACCTGCTGCCCCGTGACCCCAGTCCTGGTCCCACCGGTGTTCCCGAGCTGGCACGGGGGCCGCTGCGGTGTCGGCACACCGCCGAGGCCCAGGCCGGTGAGGGGTTCCTCCTCGCGTCCCAGTTGTTGCCCGACCCCGTGCTGAGCGGGACGTGACCATGGTGAACGACACGTCTGATCCCGGCCGTCCGCTGGCCTCGTCGGGGGCCAGGCCCACCAGCACGGTTCCCGCCCACCCAACCGCAGCGGACAAGGACGCGGCCGCCCGTGATGGGATCACCGGGGCGTGGATCACCCGGTGCGCGGTGCGCACCCCGATCGTGGGCCGCCTCTACGGTCACGTCGACCTCGATACCGGTCACGGTCCCCTCGTCGCCCCCGGCCTGCGCTACCTGGTGGGTACCTTCGACCACCGACGGACGGTGCTCTGCGGTGCGGTGGTGCGGCACTACGCCGAGTTCGACGACCTCACCACTCACACGATCGCCGAGATGCGGGACCTGGCCCGGCGGTGGCGGGTGCGGGACTTCGTTCCTCCACCGACCACGCTGAAACGCCGCCGCCGGCGGGTTCCCTGGTGGGCGCGGGTGCGGTTGTGGTCCTGGGAACCCGAGGTCGAGCTGGACGTCAGCTACGCGGGTCGGGTCAGTTTCAAGCACGCCGACTGGGCCCGCATCGGCTCCCACCCGGCCGGCACGCCCGGCGGGGACGCCACCTCCGCCGTCCCATCCAGCCAGTGACGGGCTGTCCCGCCCCAGTGCCCGTGGCTCGACATGATCAGCTTGAGGCCCGCTCGTGGAACGTCACGAGGACACCATCCACTTGCATGGCACCCAGAGGGGTTGCTTGCTCATGGTGAGCGACAAGGTGGCGGTGAACCGTGTGAGCGCTGGCCGGCCCGAGCTCACCCAGGCTCGAACGAGGGTACGAAGTTCCTCCGGAACCCGCGACTCACCCGTGAACGTGATGCTGCCGTCGTCCTGTACCCAGGCGGTCCCACGGGGTGTGCGCAGTGCGCAGGCACCCGCGGCGGTGTTGACGGAGTCGTCGGCCATGTACGCGCGGGTGATCCTCGGATCGTGAGCCGCGAGGAAGACCCACAGGTCGTGGTAGTCGGCGTTCCCCCGAGCGGGGCTGGCATCAGCAATCCGGGTGGCCGGGGCGGACGGGAGGTAGTCGGCTGGGTCGTGGCTGACCAAGTCGGCCGGTCGCAGGGGGCCGGCAGCCGGCATGAAGTCTGCCCACAGGAGTACCTTGGCGCTCACCACGTCGCCGCCGCTGCGGACCGCCAGGACTGGGTGCACGCCGCCGTGCGCGACAGGTGCGAGGATCATGCCACCAGGTATGAGCTGGTCCAGCCAGTGCGGAGAGACCCCAGCCACCCCGCAGGTGACGACGACACGGTCGAACGGCGGCTCGGATGGTGCGCCGAGGTAGCCGTCACCGTGAACGACTCTGACCCGGTGCTCGAGATCGAGTCGGCGGATCGACTCGGCAGCACTCTGGGCTGTCGCCTCCCCTGCCTCGACAGTGACCACGGGACCACCCGTTATGGCGCTGATCAACGCGGCGTTGTAGCCGGTGCCTGCCCCAATCTCCAGCACGCGCATGCCCGGACGGAGGTCGAGAGCGTCGAGCATCCGAGCCATCAGGGTCGGTGCCGAGGACGACGACGGCGGGTCACCATCCTGCCCGGTACTGGTCAACAGCGACCTGTGCGAGTAGATGAGGTCAAGAACCTCGTCGCTGGGGAGTTCGTGCTGGGACACGCGGATTCGCGTCGGTCCATGGCGGAACTCGCGGACGCAGCGATGCCTCGCCACGGTGGAGAACGCGTGCTCGACGTCGGCTGATCGGATGGCACCGGCGTTACGCAGCGAAGCGGCGAACTCGACAAGCCTGGTCTGGAGTGTCTTGGGCACGGACACGGTGTCCTCTCAGACGGTGATCGACGGCGTGTAGATCCTGCGTGGATCCACCGGCTCACACAGGGGCTCGCCGTTCACTTCGACCCATGCGTGAGCTTGTGGTGGTGGGGAGCGGAACCCGACTCGCCAGGTGACCCGCAGGCCACGTAGTCGGCACGCCAGGAGGACGGCCAGGGAGCGGTGCAGACAGTGGTGCCCACCGGCGCAACGTGGGCTGACCGTCGTAACGATCTCAAAGGCCCGTTGGGCATGGGAGAGATCTGCTTCGCGCGTGCTGCGGCGGAGCACGCCGAGAACACGACGGATGCGGTGTGGGCGGGCCTGCGTGGCTGTCAGCAGCAGGGCGGCTGCCACGACAGCCACCCGCCCGCACCAGCGTTCACCCACCGATAGTCGGTGCGGTGGGTACAACGCGACTGGGGCACTCACAGATTAACCACCAGACGACGTGCGAGAAGCGTGTCAAGAAGCCGAGTGACGTCATGCTGAACTACTGCGGCCGTAGTGGCATAACGTGTGCAGAGCGCGGTCACAGCCGACTCGTGCCCATCCCTCAGGAGCGCTGACAGGGCTATCGCTCCAGTCTCGTTCAAGTGGTAAACCACACCGCGTCGTTCATCCAACAATGTCAGCCCGTCGCCGACGGGCGTGCTCGTGACGCGTCGAGCCAAACGCACCTTAGTTTTAGATGTGCTCATGGTTGACCTCCTGTCGAGCGAACGGTGGAGCCAGGCTGCGGAGCCAGACCTCGCAGGCGATGGTGTCGGACAGGAACCCAGGCGCCAGACCTGACGGTCTGAAGGATCGCAGGCAGCCGCGGAGAACGTCCTCGTTGACCAGGCCCAACTCAGCCAGCAGCGACTGGTCGAACAGCTCGATCGCACGATGCTGATTGGTGGACCAACCACGGTAGATGTCGTCGTTGTAGTGTGCCTTGGTGCGTCGTGCGAGCAGTGGCGCTGGCACGGTGTCGGCGACCGCAGTTCGTAGCAAGGGCTTGGGTTGCCAGGGATCGACGCGATCCCATGGGACGACCGACAGAGCCGCTTCCACCACCGATCGGTCAAAGTACGGGAACTCAGCGGGCACACCATGCGCCATTAGCGCGTCCCGGTACAAGGAGGAGCGGTAGGCAGTGGACCGTATCCGTACCAGGGTGGCATGAGTGCTGTGCTCTGCGAGCGGAGCTGGTGCGATATCGAGTATGGCGGAACGGACGAGTCGTTCGGCGTCACCGCTCGCCCACTGAGGTAGCAGAGGTTGTGCCTCCCATCCGACCGCGTCGTATTACGCACCAGCCTCGGTCCTGAGGGAGCGGGCTGCCCGCCACAACCAGCGTGGGTAGGAGGGGAGGGACACTACTGCCCGCAACAGTTGGGTTAGGGAGAAGTCCCGGAGCGCCGCATGGCCACGCAAATGCCGCCACCCGAGCCGAGGGCGCCTGCGCAGTGTGTGTCGGAGGTACGCTAACGGCGGAAGTAGGACTTCGTCACCGCCCTGCCCGTTGAGATGTAAGCGCACGCCTCGATCGGCGAGCAGCTCGGCGAGGTGGCGGACCCGCGCCGATGCGGCTGCGAACGGTGGTGGTTCGTCCATTCCGCCTATCGCTGTCGGTAGGTCGTCGAAGAACAGTGGAGTTCGCTGGGCATCCAGTACCACGTGCTTGGCTGGGGCGAGGTGCTTGCCAACGCGAAGTGCCCACATCAAGTCGTCGTTCGCTGGTGACGACGACGCTGACGTCACCAGCAGCAGCCTCGATCGATCGCTAAGGGCTTCTCCTGCCAGGCAGCTGAGTGTGGTGGAGTCCATGCCCCCAGACAGTTGGACACTTGTCGGGCTGGCTGAGGCGCGCATGCGGCCGGCGACCGCGGTACGAAGTTCATCTGCCAGGATCGGAGCGCCTTGAGCGCAGGGATTGGTCGCTGCGGGCGGTACCCAGTACCGGCCAGTGCGGGCGACGTTCCGGCCGAGCGAGAGTCGGTGTCCCGGTGCCAGCGCATGAACTCCGTTGAACGGGGTCATTAACTCTCGTATCGGGCTGGGCATATCTGGGGAGGTTAACCGCGCGGCAAGCCAGGTCCGTGACACTGGCGCATCGATCAGGCGGCGTAGCACGTCCGCGTGGTTGGAAACCACGGTGGCCTTGTTGATGTGGCAGGTGTAAACCCTTCGGAAACCCGTCACGTCACCAAATACCACCATCCCGTCGGGACCGCTGATGACGAGGTGGTAGCTGCCACGCATGGATGTCAACGCATCGAAGTCACCCCGTCGGGCCGAACGTTCAACATTCTTTCGCAGCTGCGCCGAATCAACCAGGCAGCTGCCGATTACCGCCACACGTATCGCGCCGAAGAAAACCGTGCGGAGATCGTCTCCATTCCTGTGGTTCACCATCAACCACGGTCGACCAGAAGCGTGTGCCGCCGCAGGGCCGGCTTCGGCCAACAGTGATCGTGCGACTGGTTCGCAGTGATCCAAGTCGGGCAACGCGCACCACCAACGAACCCGACCTGCACTAACTCGTTCCCTCGTCGCGGTCATGGCGACCAGTAGCCACCAGCATCACCGTCGTCTGAGTGTGGCCTGCTGTAGTTACCCCTTGTTACACACCCGAAATCACCAACCACCGTCAACTCTGGTGGCTCGTACGGCTCCAGACCAGCGGTATCGGACGATTCATCGTTGGTCATCAGCAGCCCCTGTCACGATCGAACATGTCCCGACGTGGCGCGACCCCGCGCAATACTCATAGTAATCTACTATACGCGTACTGTGACAGTAGTCTGCCTGGTTCTTTGAGGGATCGCCCCTGCCTCTGGTTCCTCCTCCGCCGGTCCGTGTAGCTGGTACGCCCAGTGGCATCCGGTCTGGAGCATCTGGCGCCCAGGAGCCCAACGCGCCGACCCACCCCGGTGGCGCGTGGGCTCACCCCCTGGCCGGGGTGTGGGCCTCGACCTCCACGAGGTCACCGAGCACGGTGGGCAGCGGGCCCTGGTGCAGCACGCCGAGGCGCTGGGTGGCGCGGGTGAGCGCGACGTACAGTTCCGCCGCTCCACGCGGGCCGTCGGCGAGGATCCGCCCCGGCTCCACGATCAGGACGGCGTCGAACTCCAGCCCCTTCGTCTCCGACGCGGGCACCGCGCCGGGAACGCCCGGCGGCCCGATCACCACACTCGTGCCCTCCCGGCCCGCCTCGTCCCGGACGAACTCCTCGACCGCTGCCGGCAACTCGGCCTCGGAGACCCGCCTGGACCAGGGGCGGACACCGCAGGCGCGCACCGACTCCGGTGGCTGGACCCCGGGGGCGAACTCGGCGAGCAGCGCCGCCGCGACGGACATGATCTCGGCCGGGGTCCGGTAGTTCACCGCCAGCGGCCGGTACGCCCACCGGCCCGGCACGTACGGCTCCAACACCGCCTCCCACGAGGTCGCCCCGGCCGCCGACCGGCGTTGCGCCAGGTCACCGACCACGGTGAACGACCTGCTGGGGCAGCGACGCATCAACACCCGCCAGTCCATCTCGGACAGTTCCTGGGCCTCGTCGACCACGACGTGCCGGTAGGTCCAGTTCCGGTCGGCCGCCGCCCGCTCGGCGACATCCCGGGTGTCGCCCTCGACGAAGCGGTCCGCCAGGTCCTCCGCGTACAGGAGGTCCTGGGCGAGCAGGTGGTCCTCGTCGTCCATCAGGTCGTGGCGTTCGGTCTGGAGGATCTCCAACACGCCGGCCGCGTACTCGGCCTCCGCCCGCTGCTCCCGGTCCGCCGCCCGCTCGGCCCGCGCCGCCGCCGGGTCCCGGCCCAGCAGGTCGACCAGTTCGTCGAGGAGCGGCACGTCCGACACCGTCCACGCCTCCCCGTCGGAGCGCAGCAGCGCCGGGTCCGCGCCGGCCGCCCGCAGCCGTTCCGGCGACGTGTACAGCGGCGCGAGCAGGGTCTCCGGGGTCAACACCGGCCACAGTTCGTCGACGGCGGTGGTGAAACCCGCGTGCTCGGCGAGTTCGGTGAGCAGGTCCGCCCGCATGTCCTCCCACGCCTCCTTGTCGTCCCTGGTCAGCCAGCCCTTCCCGATCCGGGCGATCGCCCGTTCGGTGAGCACGTAGGTGACGATCTCCACGAACACCGCGCGGGCCTCGTTGTGCGGGAGGCCGCTGGCCCGCGCCTCCTGGCGGGCCCACTCCGCCGTCTCGGCGTCGATCCGCACCGTGACGTCCTCCAGCTCGATCGGCAGCGGCCGCTCGGGAAGCCGTTGCCGATCGGCGACCGCGGCCGCCAACACGTCCAGGATCCGGAGTGAACCCTTCAGCCGCGCGACCTCAGGAGTGTCCTCGGCGGCCACCCGGAGACCGGGCACGAGGCCGCCGGGAGTCGTGAACACCACGTTCGACTCGCCCAGCGACGGCAGCACCCGGCTGATGTGGTTCAGGAACGCCGGGTTGGGGCCCACGACGAGCACGCCGTGGCGTTCCATCCGGTCCCGTCGCGTGTAGAGGAGGTACGCGACGCGGTGCAGGGCCACCACGGTCTTCCCGGTTCCCGGGCCGCCCTCGATCACCAGGACCCCGGGGTGGTCCAGCCGGATGATCTCGTCCTGCTCGGCCTGGATGGTCGCCACGATGTCGCGCATGCCCTCGCCGCGCGGGGCGTTCACGGCGGCGAGCAGTGCCGCGTCCCCCCGTTCGTCCCCACCCGGTCGGCCGAGCACCTCGTCGGTGAAGCCGACCAGGTGGCGTCCGCGCGAGTGGAACTGCCGGCGCCGGCGCATGTTCTCCGGGTTCGCGGCGGTGGCCACGTAGAACGCGCGGGACGCGGGTGCCCGCCAGTCCAGCAGCAGCGGCGTGTAGTCGTCGTCCCTGTCGAGGATCCCGATGCGCCCGATGTAGGTGCGCTCGCCGGTCACGGCGTCCAACCGGCCGAAGCACAGCCCGCCGTCGGCCACCGCCAACCGCCGGATCTCCCGGCCGGCGGCGCGCACCCGCACGTCACGCTCCATCGGCGATCCCCCGTCGCCGGCCAACGCCGCCTGGTGTTCGGCGGTCGCCCGTTCCCGTTCCTCGTCGAGCCGCGCGTACAGCCCCGCCACGTACGCCCGCTCTGATCGCAGTTCGTCCTCGTACCCCTGAACTGACACGTTCCCCTCACAGTGCCTGGAGATGGTGTGAGCCTCGGCGGTTTCCTCGCGTGCCCGGAGGAGCCGCCGGTTCCCCCTGCCCGTTCGCCCCGCGCCGATCCCACCCTCGGGGCCACGAGGAGGCGTTTCCCGAGGTGACGCGTCTGGTCGCGGCCACGGATCCGCCTCGTCGTGCCGTCCGCTCGCGGTGGGTGGCACTCGGGGTTCGGCGTCGCCGTGCGTCCGTCCGTCGACGGCGGCACGGCCACGCCTCCCCGCCAGTGTCCACGGCTGCTGGCTTCGGCCGGGCGATTCTGGAGCATCACCGGGGTCTTGCCGCAAGACCCCGGGTGCGCTATATGTTGAACTTGGCGGGGAGCGGAGCCGTGTTCCCGGTGTGCAGCTGGTGTGTTCGCGCCGCCCGCGTCCATTCCTCGTGGTGACTCCGCCCGCCGCTTCGTCGCGTTCGCGCTCGTTCTCCCTGGTCCGCCTGGCACGACCGTTCGGGCGCCCTGAGGTCGTGCTGCCCCGCCCACATCCGCGCTGTCGCTCGCGCCGCCCGTGCGCGCGCACCGCGCGGCGGCTGGGCGGCCCCCGGCGCACGTGTCTGGCTCGGCAGCAGGTCAGCGGCGTGCGTGGCGACGACGGGGAACGCGCACCAACGAATCTGACCGACGTCGAGGTGTGGGCGAGCGTGCCGAGATCGCGGGCCGGACGTCGGGTCCTCGGACCGCCGGTGCCGGCGCGGCTCGGCCTCAGGCGGTCCGCTCCCCCCGCCGCGCGGCCACGGCCACGCGCGGGACGGCCTCTCCGGTTCCGGGCACCTCGCGACCGGGCTTGTCGTGAGCCGAGGGCATCCGCGTGGAGACCAGCACCTCCTCGACGAGGCCGAGCAGGTACCGGATCTCCCCGACGGTCGGCGTCAGCTCGTAGGCGTGCAGGTGGCAGGCGCGGGAGAGCCCCTGCCACGCCCGGCTCATCGGCGTGGCGATCTCGGGGTGGAGCTCGCCGAGCACGAGGAGCCTCGACCGCGTCGTGGGTCTCCCGTCAGTGCGCAGGGGCAGGTCGGCCCGCACCCAGAGCTGGTTCAGGACCTGTTCCAGCGCGTAGCGGCCGAGGAACGCGGAGCCCCGCAGCGCGACGCCGGGCCCGAGTCCGAACCGATCCGCCGCGAGAGCCCGCGCCAGCCCGAGTGCCCTCCCGGCGGGCACGTCCTCCGTGTCGCTCACGCCAGCTTCCCCAGGGCCGCCACGAACTCCTCCAGACCCTTGACCGCGGCCTCCGGGCCGAGGGAGAGGCCCTTGTGCACCTGTCCGTTGCAGAGGGCCAGTGTCTGGTTCCGCGAGGGGGAACGACCGCACCAGTCGTTGAGTTCGTCCTGCCCGCCGAGAGCCAGCGTCACCCGTTCCCGGGTCAACCTGGCTTCCTCCCAACGCCGTTCCCGCTCCTCGCGGGACATGCCCTGCCTGGACTGGTGGCGGTCGTGGAGGTCCTTGGCGGCCGACTCCACCGCCAACCGGCAGATCCCCGGCAGTGCGAGGTGGAGCGCCTCGACGGGCAGGGCCGGGTCCTTCACCAACGCCCGGGCGTCCTCGACGTGCCGGAACGCCGGGCTCGGGCAAGGCCGCACCTTGACCGCCGAGTTCATGCCCCGGGTGACCTCGATGACGCGGGCCTCCACTCCCAGGGTCCGCACGGCCTGGGGGAGGCGGTCGTCGTGGGTGAAGACCACCACCTGGCGGTCCTGGGCGATCCGCTCCAGCACCCGCACGAACCCGTCGATCTTGGACAGGTCGAAGGCCTGGATCGGGTCGTCGAGCACGACGAACCGGAACGGGCTGGACGGCGCGGTGGCGCGGGGGAGGAACAGCGAGAGGCTGAGGGCGTGGGACTCGCCCTGGCTCGTCAGGCCGAGCGCGGAGCCCTCCTCACCGTCCACGCCTGCGGTGAACCGAACGGTGCGGCGGGTGTGCCGGCCCTCCAGGGTCAGGTTGCCCAGGCTGACGTTGCTCTCCTGCCGGAGGCTCGCCCAGACCTCCTGGATCTCGCCCGACAGCTCGGCGACCCGCTCGTCCCGGATCGTGGTCTCGTTCCTCTCCAGCCACTTCACGGCCTGGTCGGCGGCGCGCACCACCTCCCTGTGGGGTTCCGCGCGTTTGTTGGCGTCCAGCCAGCGGGACAGTTCGAGGGCGACGGGTGCCCAGCGTTCCTCGCGTTCGTCGAGGTGGGCGGCGGCCTGCTCGCGGACTTCGGCCATCGCGGCGGCCAGCTCGGGCCGGCGGGCGAGGAGGTGGTCGGCCAGCGCGGGCAGCTCGGTCGGGGCGTCGAACCAGCGGTTCGTCGCGGCGGTGAGGGCGGGCAGGGCCGGGAGGGCGAAGGGCTCCTCGGTCGCCGGGGGCGTGGGCACCGATTCCAGCAGCGCCCGCGCCTGCCGGCGGGCCTCGGCGGTCCGCTCCGCGACCCGC
>NZ_AGVX02000774.1 GCF_000239155.1 Actinoalloteichus spitiensis RMV-1378 | reverse complement strand
CGACGGGAACCCGCGCCGCCCAGGCCTCCTGCCCGTTCTCGGAGGAGGTGTCGGCGATCATCTCGTCGGACGGGTACCCACCGCCCTGGTACGGGACGAGGAGGAGGTCGCCGCTCACCTCCGGCTCCGGAACCGGCACGAGGAGCATCTCCACCCATTGACCGCTGGAACCAGGATCACGAGCGAGAGGATGGTGGCCCCGACCAGAAAACCTTGGTCGAGGCCACCAGCTACCAGCTCAGGACACCGTGAGGAAGCGACGCGATCAGTCGAAGGAACACTTTGGCCGCATCTCGGCCCGGAGTGTGGAATCCGAGTAGTACTCCCGCCCCCGGTCATCCTCGTAGAACAGCCGCACCCCGTCCGTCGACGCGGACTCCGCCGTCCGCTCGGCGATCGTCG
>NZ_AGVX02000775.1 GCF_000239155.1 Actinoalloteichus spitiensis RMV-1378 | reverse complement strand
GGTGGGCGGGGCCGGGCGGGCGGCGGCGCCGTCCGTCGCGTGGCGCGACCCCCTCGGGGTGGCCGGGTGGGTGTTCCAGCTCCCACGGTGACGGGCGGAACAGCTCTGACCTGCGGTGACGGGCTGGTGACCGTGGTCGGGCAGTGTCCGGGGTTGGCCCTAGAATCGCCGGATGGCTGCCACCGACACCGGTCAGGACACCCGGGACGCACTGGAGGTGCTGCGCAGGGTCTTCGGGTACGACTCGTTCCGGGACGGGCAGCGGGAGATCGTCGAGCACGTGGTCGACGGCGGTGACGCGCTGGTGCTGATGCCCACCGGCGGGGGGAAGTCGCTGTGCTACCAGATCCCGGCGTTGGTCCGGGACGGCGTGGGTGTCGTGGTGTCCCCGTTGATCGCGTTGATGCAGGACCAGGTGGACGCGTTGACCGCGTTGGGGGTGCGCGCCGGTTTCCTGAACTCCACGCAGGAGCCCGAGGAGCGGGAGCGGGTGGAGGAGGCGTTCGTCGACGGGCGGATCGACGTGCTCTACCTGGCGCCGGAGCGGTTGCGGTTGGAGTCGACGGTGCGGTTGTTGGACCGGGGGACGATCTCGCTGTTCGCGATCGACGAGGCGCACTGCGTCGCGCAGTGGGGCCACGACTTCCGCCCGGACTACCTGCTGCTCTCCCACCTGCACCAGCGGTGGCCGGACGTGCCGCGGATCGCGTTGACCGCGACGGCCACCGAGGCGACCAGGGCGGAGATCGTGTCCCGGTTGGACCTGGGTGGGGCGCGGCAGTTCGTCGCGAGTTTCGACCGGCCGAACATCCAGTACCGGATCGTGCCGAAGAACGACCCGAAGCGGCAGTTGCTCCAGTTGTTGCGCACCGAGCACGCCGGTGAGGCGGGCATCGTCTACTGCCTGTCCCGGTCCTCGGTCGAACGCACCGCCGAGTTCCTCGTGGCCAACGACATCCCCGCCGTGCCCTACCACGCGGGGCTGGACGGTCGGACCAGGGCGGAGAACCAGGCGCGGTTCCTGCGGGAGGACGGGTTGGTGGTGGTGGCCACGATCGCGTTCGGGATGGGCATCGACAAGCCCGACGTGCGGTTCGTGGCGCACCTGGACCTGCCGAAGTCGGTGGAGGGCTACTACCAGGAGACCGGGCGGGCCGGGCGGGACGGGCTGCCGTCCACCGCCTGGTTGGCCTACGGCCTGCCGGACGTGGTGCAGCAGCGGCGGCTCATCGACGGGTCGGAGGGCGACGACCAGCACCGGGCCCGTCTGGTGGCGCACCTCGACGCGATGCTGGCGTTGTGCGAGACGGTGGAGTGCCGGCGGGTGCGGCTGCTCGCCTACTTCGGGCAGCGCGGTGAGCCGTGCGGGAACTGCGACACCTGCCTGACCCCGCCGGAGACGTGGGACGGCACGGTGGCCGCGCAGAAGCTGCTGTCGACGGTGTCACGGTTGCACCGGGAACGGCGGCAGCGGTTCGGCGCCGGTCAGGTGATCGACATCCTGTTGGGGCGGAAGACGGCGAAGGTCATCCAGCACGACCACGACACGCTGTCGGTGTTCGGGATCGGCACCGAGCTGTCGGAGGCGGAGTGGCGGGCGGTGACCCGGCAGTTGTTGGCGCAGGGGTTGCTGGCCGTCCAGGGTGAGCACGGGGTGTTGGTGCTGACCGAGGCCAGCGGTGCGGTGTTGCGGCGGGAACGGGAGGTTCCGTTGCGACGCGACGCGGCGCGGCGGGCGGCGGGCGGGTCGACGCGGCCGGCGAAGCGGTCGGGGAGCGCCCCGGTCGACCTGCCGGCGGAGGCGGTGCCGGTGTTCGAGCGGTTGCGGGCGTGGCGGGCGGCCACCGCGAAGGAACAGGGCGTGCCCGCGTACGTGATCTTCCACGACGCGACGTTGCGGCAGATCGCGGCCGACTCACCGTCGACGCTCGCCGAGTTGGGCGGGGTCAGCGGGGTGGGCGAGAACAAGCTCGCGAAGTACGGGCAGGCCGTGTTGGACACCCTCGCGTCCTGACGGGCGCGGGCGGGCTCCTGGTGCATGACGACCGCGGAGGCGGGCGGTCTCCCCCGACAGGTCCCCTGCCGTCCGCCTCCGCGTCGTCCGTCCGCCCGGGTCCGCCGGACTCAGGGGAGGTTCTTCTCGAGGCACTCCAGGTACCGGTTGATCGGGTGGTCGCGCAGCGCGTCCGCGCCGGGGGAGAGCGGGTCGGCGGTGTGTCCGCGGAGCCGGTCGGTGATGCCGCCGAGCAGGGTGGTCTCCTCCTGGAGTCGGCCCCGCGAGTCGAAGTACCGCACCCGTTCGACGTGGCGGTAGAAGGGCTCCGGCGGTAGTTGGGGCACGACGTCGTTGTTGTTGACGAAGCGGTGCGTCCTGGCCCGGATGGCGCCGTCGTAGGCGGTGGCCAGTTCGCGGTCGCAGGTGCGGGGTTGCCCGAAGGTGTAAATGCCGTCGGCCAGCAGGTTGGGGTCCTCGAAGTACAGCCAGGCGGCCGCGAGCTGCGCCAACGCGCCCCCGAGGCTGTGCCCGGTGAACCACAGGGTCTGGTCGTCGTCGCGGAACTCCTCCAGGGTGGCCAGCAGCGCCGGGTGGACCGGGGCGAGGGCCTGGCTGAAGCCCAGGTGCACCAGGCCACGGCGGTCGGGGCCGGGGCCGGGGCCGGCTGGTGCGTTGGCGTCGGTGAGCCAGTCCCGGATCTGGGTGGGTTCGGTGCCCCGGAAAGCGACGATGATCATGGAGTCGGAGGCGGCGACGAAGGCTTGGGTGTGGTCGATGGGGAGGGGCGTGACGGGAGTGCCCTCCAGGAAACGGAAGCGGTCGAACCCCCACTCCCCCACGGTCTCGCGGATCGTGTCCTCGTCGGAGTAGGCGAGTTTCGCGGCTCTGGCCAGCCAGTACGCGTGCTCCAGCCGGCATCCGGTCTCGTGGTGGTCGAGGGCGGTGATGGCCACGGGCGGTCCTCGTCGCGACGTGCGGTATCGGTTGGTGTTGGTCGCCGGTGGTCCGGGTGTCCTCCGCCCCGGCTGGCCGGGAGTGGGGAGCGCACCGGCTCCGGTTCGGGCGCCGACCCGGCCGGACGACGCTGGCCGCGCCGGCGTCGGCCCGCCCGGGGCCCGCGTCGAGCACGGGGTCCTCGGACGGTGCGACCGTAGAAGAGGCGCGTGGCCGGGTGTGGGAACGAACCACCCGATCCACCCGATCCGGTGACGTCGCGTGACCGCCAGATGGTTCACCGTTCGGTGTCGTGCCCTCGGATGTCGGAGGTGCGGTGGCAGGGGAACGGGGCTGGTACGGGTCGCTGCGCTGTCCCCGTGCCGGGGCGGGAGCCGGAGGTGCGCTACGCGACGTGCGTCGCGGCGGGTCGGGGCGGCGCTGGCGACGTTCCGGTGGCGCGGCGGACAGGGGCGCCGGGGTCCGCCGGTCCCCCCGTGCGAGCTGTTCGCCCTGGCTGATGGTGCCCACGCTCGATCGCGGCCTCGGTGGGGTCGACGGTGGAGGCGCTGGCGAGGTGGGCGGCCGAGGGCGGGAGTCCCCTGCCGTGGTGGCCGTGGTCGGTGGCGGGTGTGGTGGCAGCGGTGTTCGCGTGGGCCCCGGCTCGGTTGGAGCGGCTGTGGGAGCGGCCTGCCGGGCGGGCGGGGCGCGCCGGTCCGCTGCGCCCCAGCGGTGGTCGGGTACCCGGGCCGGCGCCCTGGTCGGATGGACCGGTTCGAGTGGAGCATCCAGCCTGGGCGGCCCCGCCCTCGTGGAGGGGAGGGCGGGGCCGGGACGCGGGGCGTCGGGAACGCTCCCGCGTGGGGTGCGGTCGGGGCCGTGCCGCGCGGGGGCGGC
>NZ_AGVX02000776.1 GCF_000239155.1 Actinoalloteichus spitiensis RMV-1378 | reverse complement strand
ACCGCTCGGGCACCAGGCCCGCCCGCCCCGCCACCAGCGCGGCCTCCGCCCGACCGGACACCCGCAGCCTGCGCAGCAGCGCGCTGACCCGCCGCTTGACCGTGCGCCCGGACACGTGGAACTCCGCCGCCACCCGCTCCGTCGACGCCCCCGTGGCGAGCAGGCACAACAGCCGCCGGTCCTCCGCTCCGAGCCGACGAACCCGCTCCGCCGCCCCGTCGGGTCGCTCGATGCCGCACAGCGGGGTGACACAGGTCGGAGGCAGGACCGCCCACCCCTCCCCCATGGCCAGGAGCGCCCCCACCAACGCCGTCGGCGTGGTGGCCCGGGGAAGCAGTGCCCGTGCGCCGGCCCGCGCCACGTGGGCGAGGTGGGCATCGTCCAGCGCGGGGCAGAGCGCGGCCACCGGGAGCGCCGGATCCGCGCCCACCAGCTCCCGCACCAACCCGACGTCGGGACCGGCCGCCCCGGCGGGCCCCACCTCGACCAGCGCCAGTTCCGGGCGGAGCCGCCCGAGCAGGCCGCCCACTCCCCGCCCGGCGCTGGCCGCGGCCACCACCTCGAGGCGGTTGTCGCTGAGTTCGGGGACGAACCGTTCCAGGGCGTCAACGAACAAGGGGGGAGCGTCAACCACCAGAACCCGTGCCGCGCCGCCCGCCATGCTGCCCTCCCGATGAGGTCGTTGACCCCGGGGTGCCCCGTTCCCACCCCGCTGAACAGGCCGGGGCGCCCGAACTCCCGCTCCGGGTCGCTGGGCTGTCCCCCGGCGCCCGCCAGTTGGCCCCGGGGGGCCGCCCTGCTGGGCAGTCCTTCCCGAGGAGCAGCCGACCCAGGGAGTTGACCATGTTCTTCCACATGCAGGACCTCCAGTTCGACGCGAAACCGGAGGGACCCGACGCGGCCTTCGCCAACCGGCTCCAGGAGGTGCTGGGCGGCAAGTGGGGTGAGATGACGGTCGCGATGCAGTACCTGTACCAGGGCTGGAACGCCCGGCTGCCGGGCAAGTACAAGGACCTGCTGCTGGCCACCGGCACCGAGGAACTCGGCCACGTCGAGATGCTGTGCACCATGATCGCCCGCCTGCTCGAGGGCGCCCCCATGTCGGTGCAGGAGACGGCGCAGAAGAACAACCCGATGCTGGCGGCGGTCTACGGGGCGTCGAACCCGCAGCACCAGATCGTCAACGGCGCCGGGGCCTACCCCCAGGACAGCCAGGGCGTCCCCTGGAGCGGGGCGTTCGTCACCTCCAGCGGCAACCTGCTCGCCGACTTCCAGTTGAACGCGACGGCGGAGATGCAGGGGCGGCTCCAGGTGGCCCGCCTCTACGAGATGACCGACGACCCGGGCATCAAGAAACTGCTCCGGTTCCTGCTCGCCCGGGACCACCTGCACCAACAGCAGTGGGTGGCCGCCGCGCAGGAGATCAAGGACGACGGGCTGGACGGGATGCCGGTGCCCGAGGCGTTCCCGCTCGAGGAGGAGGAGACCGGCTTCGCCTACCAGGTGATGAACTTCTCCGACGGCACCTCGGTGGGAGAGGGGCAGTGGGCGGGCGGCCCCGCCCCCGACGGCAGCGGCCGCGACCTCGAACTCGTCGAACGGCCGGAGGCGCACGGAGGCCGCCAGACGCTCCCGCCTGGTGACCCCCGCCTGTACGGCACCCCGCCGGGCACCACGCCCGGCTCGGCGACCGAGGCGCCGACCAACGCTCGGTGACCCGCTCCGGGTGAGGGGAGGGCGCGATGGAGGACCTGCTCCTCGTTCCGCTGGCCGACGCCTTCATGCAGGTCGGGGTGTTCGTCTTCCTGCTGGTGGGCCTGGCGGGCCTGGTGCGCGGCCCGGTGTCGCGACGCCTGGTGGCCCCCCTGGGACGGCGCCGGTCCGGCCCCGTCCTGGGGGCGCTGCTCGGGGTGGCGCCGGGCTGCGCCGGGGCGCTCATGCTGGTCCCCCTCTTCCGGCGGGGCCGGGTCGGCTACGGGAC
>NZ_AGVX02000777.1 GCF_000239155.1 Actinoalloteichus spitiensis RMV-1378 | reverse complement strand
GGCGCGGCACTGGGTCGTCCTCGCCGGGGAACTCACCGCCAATCCACGACGGTCACTGGCGGAGGTACCCGTGGTCGACGCCCGGGAGAACGCCGAGCTGCGTGCGCTCGCCTCCGGAGCTGATCGCCCCGAACTGCTGGTGGGGTCGGTCCCTGAGATCCTCACGGCCCACGCACACCACACCCCCGGCGCGGTCGCCGTCGAGCAGGGAACCGACCGACTCGACTACGCGGGGTTGGCGGCGCGGGTAGGTGGGCTGTCCGCGTCGTTGCGCGCGCGAGGAGTGCGCGCCGAGACCCGGGTCGCCGTGCTCATGCCCCGTTCGGTTGACTCGGTGGTGGCGATGCTCGCCGTTCTCGCGGCGAACGGCGTGTACGTCCCCGTCGACCCGGCCCTGCCCGCCGAACGCATCGCCTTCATGCTCGCCGACGGCGAGGTCGCGTTGGTGCTCACCACCGCGACCCTTCACCACCTGGTTCCGGACGGTGTCGCCGGGCTCGTGGTGGACGAGGAGTTGACCGGTTCCGATGCCTCGGATCCGGTGGCGGTCACCTCGCCCGCCGCTCCCGCGCAGGCCGCCTACGTGATCTACACGTCGGGCTCGACCGGGCGTCCCAAAGGCGTGGTCGTGGCCTACTCCTCGGCGATCGGGATGGCCAGGACGCACGTCGAGGAGCTGGGACTCGGCTCGGCGAGCCGAGTCCTGCAGTACGTGTCCCCGAGCTTCGACGTCGCGGTGGCCGATGTGCTCATGACCGTCGTCGCCGGAGCTTCCCTGGTCCTGCCGGACACGAACGAGCTCCCGGTCGGTGCGGAGCTCGTCGAACTGCTGCGGGACCGGACGATCTCGCACACCATGCTGCCGGCGGTGCTGCTCGGAGCGCTACCGACGGCGGAACTCCCGAACCTGCGGGTCGTGGTCGCGGGAGGTGAGGCTCTCAGCACCGAGACGGTGCAGCGGTGGGCCGCCGACCGTGTACTCCTGAACGGCTACGGGCCGAGCGAAACGACCGTGTGCGCCTCCCTCGGCGGACCGTTCACCACCGAACTGCACGGCCCCCCGCCCATCGGTGGCCCGCTGCCCAACACGACGACCCTCGTGCTCGACCCCGACCTCCGGCTCACCCCCGTCGGTGTCGTCGGCGAGCTGTACATCGCCGGACTCGGTCTCGCACGGGGTTACGCGAAACGGGCCGCTCTCACCTCGGAGCGTTTCGTGGCCAACCCGTTCGGTGCGGTGGGAAGCCGGATGTACCGGACGGGAGATCTCGTTCGCTGGCGGACCGACGGTGCTGGACTGGAGTTCGTCGGTCGGCTGGACGACCAGGTGAAGGTCCGTGGCTTCCGAGTGGAGCTGGGAGAGATCGAAGCCGCACTGACCACCCAGGACCACGTCCGCCAGGCGTGCGTCACGCTCCACGAGGACGGGAGGGGAGCACGACGCCTGGTCGGCTACGTCGTCGCCGAGGAGGGGGACGAGGTACCGACTTCCACCGATCTCGCTGCCGTGGTCCGGTCGACGCTCCCCCAGTACATGGTCCCCCACGCCTTCGTGGTGCTCCCCGAACTGCCGTTGACGAGGAACGGGAAGGTCGACCGGGCGGCGTTACCAGCCCCGGAGTTCCAGCCCTCCCAGGGGTACGTGGCACCCCGCACGGACACCGAGAAGGTGTTGTGCGAGGTGTGGGCTGAG
>NZ_AGVX02000778.1 GCF_000239155.1 Actinoalloteichus spitiensis RMV-1378 | reverse complement strand
GCCGACCTGGTGGCCGTGCTCCTCGGCGTGCTGGTCGCGCGGTGCGCGTTCCTGCCGTTGTCACCGGAGGACCCCGACGACCGCGTGACCGGTCAGCTCCGGACCAGCGGGGCCCGCCTGCTCGTCACCACCGACCTCGACCGGTTCGCCGGAGCCGGTGTCGCGGTGGTCCGCCCCGGTGACACGCCGGTCGAGGCCGGTGGCACGCGGGAGCGCTCCGGCCGCCGGTGGCCGGAGCCCTCGCCGGCCGATCCCGCCTACGTCCTGTTCACCTCCGGGTCGACCGGTGAACCCAAGGGGGTGGTGGTCGAGCACGGCGCCCTGGCCGACCACGTCCGGTGGGCGGTGCGGGAGTACGGCCTCTCCCCCGCCGACCGGGCGCTCCAGTTCTGCGCGGTCAGCTTCGACGTGCTGGTCGAGGAGGTGTTCCCGACCCTGGTGGCCGGCGCGACGGTGGTGCTGCGTGACGACGAGTCGGTCACCTCGGTGCGCGCGCTGCTGGCCTGCTGCGAACGGACCGCGACGACGGTGGCGAACCTGCCCACCGGCTACTGGGAACGGCTGGTGGACGCCCTGGACGAGGAGGGCCTGGTGCTGCCGCCGGCGCTGCGGCTGGTCGCGATCGGCGGCCAGCAGGTGGGGCCGACCGCCGTGGACCGCTGGCACCGCCTGGTGCGCGGCGTCCGGCTGGTCAACGCCTACGGGCCCACCGAGGTCACGGTCGGCGCCACCGCCGCCGAGCTGGTCGCCGGCGGCGGGGTCCCCATCGGCACGCCCACGTCGAACACGCGGGCCTACCTGCTGGACCGCTACCTGGCGCCGGTACCGGACGGGGTGGTCGCCGAGTTGTACCTGGCGGGCACCGGCCTGGCGCGGGGGTATGTCGGCCGCCCGGGGCTGACGGCGGAACGGTTCCTCCCCGACCCCTTCGCCGGGGACGGGCGGCGGATGTACCGCACCGGGGACCTGGCACGGCTGGCGGACGGGGTGCTGCACTTCGTCAGCCGCGCCGACCGCCAGGTGAAACTGCGCGGTTACCGCGTCGAGCTGGACGAGGTGGAGGCCGCGCTGGCGGCCCACCCCGAGGTGGTCGAGGCGGCCGTCGTCGTCCGGGGGGACGTCCTGGCCGCCCACGTCGGCGCCTCGCCCCGGGTGGACGGGGACGCGGTGCGCGCGCACCTGGTGGCCCGGTTGCCCTCCTTCATGGTGCCCACGGTGGTCCGGGTGCACGACTCGCCGCTGCCGAGGACGGCCGCGGGGAAGGTGGACCGGGCGGCGCTGGCGGTTCCCGTCGAGCCCGACGCCGAGTTCCGGGAGCCGAGGACCGACCGGGAGCGGGCGGTGGCCGCGCTGTGGTCGGAGCTGCTGGGAGCGCCCCGGGTCGGGTTGGACGACAACTTCTTCGCCCTGGGCGGGCATTCGCTGCTGGCCATGGACCTGGTGCGCCGGATGCACGCGCTGGGCTACCCGGGGCTGCGGATGCCGGACCTGTTCGACAACCCGACCATCGAGTCGCTCGCGCCGTGGGCCGACGAGCCAACCCCGGTGCGGGCCGGCCCCGTGCCCACCGCCCCGGTGGCCACGGCCCCGCTGTCGTGGACGCAGCTGGGGATCTGGGCGCAGGCCACCACG
>NZ_AGVX02000779.1 GCF_000239155.1 Actinoalloteichus spitiensis RMV-1378 | reverse complement strand
GCCCCGTTCGGCCACCAGGCGGCGCCGGTCCCGCCACCACGCCCCGGCGCGGGAGCCGTTCGCCGTCCGTGCCCGACCCAGGCGGCGCCGCCCTGGACCGGTTCGCCTCCCCACGCCGGCTCTGGGAACCGGAACCAGGCACGGGATCGCGGACCTCGAGGAGGGCGAGCCGGTGGGCGCCGTGGGCACCTGGCCGCGTGCTCAGCCGGATTCACCGGGGGTGGCGGCCAGTTGGGCGGACACGATGCCGGCGATGCCGGCGCGCGGCGGGACGGCGGCCGTCCAGCCGGTGGCGGCGCGGAACGCGGCCGGGTCGGCCACCAAGTCCCGGCCGTCCATCTCGGTCGCCTGCGCGGGGACCGGAACCGAGGTGACGGGGACCGGCGGCCGGCCGGTGTGCTCGGCGACCACCTCGGCGACCAGCTCGAACAGGGTGCGCAGGCTGACGCCCGTTCCGCTGCCGAGCAGCCATCTGCCGCCGGCGAGGGCGTCCGCCCGGTCGAGGGAGAGGGCGATGGCGGCGGCGACGTCGGTGACGTGCAGCAGGTCCCGCCGCACCCGCCCGTCACCCCACAGGGTGAGGGGTTGGCCGGCGAGGGCGCGGCGGACCATCGCCGTCACCACCCCCCGGTCCACGGCCTCCGGCGCCGCCGGGGCCCCGAAGACGGTGGGCAGCCGCAGCGTCACCCCCCGCAGCACCCCGGCGGCGGTCGCGGCCCGCAGGTCCTCCTCGACCGCGCATTTCTGCCGGTCGTACTCGGTGGCGGGCCGGTCCGCCTCGGTGCCGTCGAGCAGCGGCGTGCGCGGCGGCCCCACCTGTGAGGTGGAGCCGGGGAACACCACCACCGGCGGCGGCCCCTGCCCGGGTGGGCGGCGGCGGAGCGCCGCGACGAGGTCGCGGGCCGTGCCGAGGTTGACCCGTTCCCCGGCCGGGTCGGTCTCGGCCGCCCGGTAGGTACCGCCGGCGGTGTGCAGCGGGAGGTGCACCACGGCGTCCGCGCCGGCGACCGCGTCCTGAACCGCCCCCGGCTCGGTCAGGTCGGCGGTGCGCACCTCGACGTGGGCCTGCCCGGCCGGCACCGTGCTCGGACGGCGCGCCACCAGGCGCAGCCGGATCGGTCGGGACGCCAGCCGGGCGGCCACCGCCGAACCGACGAACCCGGACGCCCCCAGCACGGCGACCAGGGGGATGTGGGACGCGGGCATCGGATGCCTCCCTCGGGGAGCGGCGACCAGGTCAGCGGACGTGGAGCTCGGGCACGTAAAGCACCCAGCGGCCACCGGCCTCGCGGAACGCCGTCTCCTTCGCCAGGATCTCCTCCGCGTGGTTCCAGGCGAAGAGGACGGCGTGCGCCGGATAGGGGTCGGCGAACTCCTCGGCGGGGCGGACGGGGATGTGGGAGCCGGGCGTGAGCCGTCCCTGCTTGGCCGGTGTGGTGTCGAAGACGTGGGAGATGAGGTCCGGTCCGATGCCGCAGAAGTTGAGGACGGTGGCGCTCTTCGCGGTGGCGCCGTAGCCGACGACGGGCCGCCCCGCGGCCTTCTCCGCGCGCAGGAAGGCGAGCAGGTCGGTTCGGATCTGGTTGACCCGGGCGGCGAAGGCGTCCAGCGTGGTGGGATCGGTCAGCCCGGAGCGGGTTTCGCGCTCGATCAGCGCGCCGACCGCCGGGGAGATCTCGCGGGCCCCGGTGCGCGCCAGCGTGTAGCGGACCTCTCCCCCGTGCACGGGGAGCTCCTCGACGTCGACCAGCTCGAGGCCGTGCCGGGCGGCCATCGCCCGCACCGACCGGGCGGTGAAGAAGAAGAAGTGTTCGTCGTAGATCTGGTCGAAGGAGGTGCGCCGGACGATCTCGGCGAAGTACGGGTCCTCGAAGACGAACACGCCGGAGGGGGCGAGGAGTTCGTCGACGCCCCGCAGGATCGAGTCGATGTAGGGGATGTGGCACAGCGTGTTCGCCGCGTAGATGACGTCGGCGCTGCCGTCGGCGGCGAGGATGTCCCGGGCCGTCTCGGCCTCGAAGAACCTCTTGTCGACGCGGACTCCCCGCGCGGCCGCCAGGTCCGCCACCCCACCGGAGGGTTCCACTCCCAGGTGGCGCACCCCGGCGTCGGCGACGGTGCGCAGCATCGTGCCGTCGTTGCAGCCCAATTCGACGATGAACGGATCGGGACCGGCCAGTTCGTCGCGGAGGAACCGGCTCGCCACCGCGCGGAAGTGGTCCCGCATCACCGCCGAACCGTTCGACAGGTACGGGTAGTCCTCGTGGAACATGCGGTCGCGGGGCACCTCCTCCATCAGCTGCACCATCGAGCAGGACTCACAGCAGCCGATGGCGAGCCGGAAGGAGAACTCGCCGTCCAGCTGGTCGGGCAGGGGGAAGGCGTCGGACAGCGGTTGCTCGCCGAAGTCGAAGAACTCGCGAACCGGGCCGGAACAGACTCGGCAGGGCGTGGCGGGCATGGTGTCTCCCTTGGGCTTCGAGGTGGAGGACCACCGGTCCAGCAGCGGGTGGGCGGGGCCGACGGCGTGAAGGTGGTGTCGGGCCGGAGCACGGGCGGTGGGCGACCGCCCCAGGGGGAGGGGGGGCGGTCGGGCCGCGCGGCGGCGGCAGGGGTGGCCGTCACGGCCCCT
>NZ_AGVX02000780.1 GCF_000239155.1 Actinoalloteichus spitiensis RMV-1378 | reverse complement strand
CGGGTCGCCGCCGGCCGACCCGACGGGGAAGCCGGGTCAGGCCGCCGCCGTGGCGGAGCGGCGCCGACGTGCCCGCAGGCACCTCACCAGCTCCTCCCCGTATGGCAGGGCGATCAGGCCGAGGATCGCCCCACCGACCCCGGCCAGGTAGCCGGTCGGCAGCGGCGGGCGCTTCAACCGGAGGGTCCACGCCCCCCGGTTCCGCGCGCCCCGCACCAGCGCCTGGATCTGCTCCCAGTGCAGGCAGGCCAGCGCACCGCACGCCATGAACGGCATGGACTCCAGGAAGCTGTGGATGTGCTGCTCGACGGGCCGGACCTCCCGACCGCTCTCCTCGGCGGTCGTGACGTCCCACAGCGCGGTGGCCTCGTGCGCCAGGATGGCGCCCAGGATGATCACCAGAACCAAGGGGTTGATCTCGCACAGCAGCGCGATGACGATGGGTACGCCGACCTCGGTCATCATCAGGGCGTGGATCAGCGACTCCTGGACGCCGGCGGTGTGCTCGATGTCGGTTCGCCGGTGCTGCGCCCAGTCGAGCAGGCCGGGGATGAACCAGGCGGGAAGCAGGCCGTACACGAGGTAGCGCAGCGTGGCGCTCTGGACGTCGTGCACCCGGGCGGGTACCCGCCGGCGCGGTCGGCCCAGTACTGCTGACCGGAGACGGGACAGCGGTGCGCGCATGCGCTCCTCCTCCATTCGCGGCGACGGACCGGCCCGGGACGTTCCCGAGGAGGACGTCCGCCCGGGCTGCGCCCCGGGTACCCGACCGCTCCCGGAGCAAACGAGCCACCACCGCCCCGCCGCCGAGGCGGCACGGCGGTGGCCCGCGCCAGTGAGGCGACC
>NZ_AGVX02000781.1 GCF_000239155.1 Actinoalloteichus spitiensis RMV-1378 | reverse complement strand
GGCCACCGTCGCACGGACCGGACCGCCGCTCCCCCGCCGGTTCCGCACCCGGCACACGCTCCACACGGATCAGGGCCGCGCTCCGGCGGGCGGGGCTGGGGACCGGGCGCTCCTCAACGCCGTTCGCGCCCGGCCAGCGCACCGGCCAGCGCACCGGACAGCAGGAGGACCAGGAGTCCGAAGACGATGGCCGTGCCCACCGCCACCCGCAGGTCGAGCAGGTCTGACAGCACCCCGATGAGAGGCGGGACCGTCAGGAAGCCGAGACGGGAGCACCAGGTGACGATGGCGATCCCGTGTTCGCTGCGCAGGCCGGGGATGTTCCCGGCCGCGTGCACCGCCGAGGGGAACAGCGTCGCGGTACCGAGCCCGGCACAGGCGAACGCGGCGATCAACACGGGGACCGAGTCGAAGGGGAGAGCCAGCGCCAGGGGCACGGTGATGAGCACGCCTCCCACCCGGCCGACGGTCACGTGCCCGTACCGGTCGGTGATGCGGTCTCCGAGCAGCCGCCCGACGGTCATCGCCGCCTGGAAGGCGACGAACACGGCTCCGGCGAGAACGGCGGGCGCTCCGTAGGAGTCGAGGAGCAGCGCGGCACCCCACGAGGAGGGAATGTCCTCCACGGCGCAGGCGGCGAGCAGCAGGCAGCCCAGGACGACCATGCGGAGGACGGGCCACCCGGTGCGGGGCGCCGAGCGAACGGGAGCGGCGCTCTCCTCGTCCCGTTCGCTCGACTCCGGGCCCGGCAGCAAGTGGGGGCGCGCGGCCAGGACGAGCACGGCGATCAGGAGTCCGACGGCGGGAAGGTGCCAGCTGAGAGGGACCCCGAACCCGATGAGCGCGCTGCACACCGCGCCACCCGCCACGGCCCCCACGCTCCACACCCCGTGGAAGCTGTTCAGCACGGACCGCCCGTACCGGCGTTGCACCCGCAACCCGTGTGCGTTGGAGGCGGCGTCGGCCCAGGCGTCCACCACGCCCAGGGTGAACAGCACGGCGGCCAGGGTGGCCCAGCCGCTGGCCACCGGCACCAGGGGCAACACCAGCCCGGCGGCGACCATGGACCAGACGGCCACCCGCCCGCTGCCGAACCGGCCGGACAGCACACCGGCGAGCAGCCCCGCCACGAGCGCCCCGGTGGGAATGGCCGCGATGGCCAGCCCGAGCGCGCTGTTGCTCAGGCCGAGGGCGTCCCGGATCTCCGGGTAGCGGGGAACGATGTTGGCCACGGCGAAGGCGTTCGCGAAGAACAGCACCGCCACCGCGACGCGCGCGCGCCGCACCTCGGCGGGGAGACGTGTCGAGGTGTCCACCACCCGGCTCCTCCGATCAAGATCACCGGGAACAAGGGTGGCAGTTCCGGCTTCGCGGCGGAAGGGCCAGCACGGGAAGAACGCTGCCGGGGAGCGGACACGACGCGTGCCCCCGCCATGTGGCGGGGGCACGCATCCTCCGGT
>NZ_AGVX02000782.1 GCF_000239155.1 Actinoalloteichus spitiensis RMV-1378 | reverse complement strand
ACGCGGCACTGGTCAACGCTACCAACGGCGGTGCCACGAACCAGCGGGAATCGGCGCACCTGCGCCGAACGGAGCAGCAACGCCGAACAGCGGAGCGCGAACCCGAACGAAGTCCGCCACCACGGCCCCCGACCCACCCGCCACCACCCTCGACAGCGACGCGATCTCCGGTGACAGCTGGTCCGTTCTCACGCACCTACCGACACCCGTGTCCGAACCGGAAGCATCGAACGACCATTACGAACAGGCCAGGCCCATCGGAAGGCACGACCTGGCACCCGCCCGACACGGTTCCCCCTCCCACCGCCCCCACCAACCCGCTTCCACATCTCCCGCAGATCCAGCAGAAGGCACCGAACAGCGACTGCCCTCGACCGTGGCTGAGGCAGCTCAGCCAACCACACCGCTGTCTCTCGCACCCTCGCGATCAGTGCCACCCCACTCCCTCCGAAGGGTAGGCTCACCGCGCCTCACGGGGCAGTTCTGGTTCGAGGACTTCAGCGACCCGCTCAGCGGACTCACACGCCTCCTCCCGCGACTCCGTGAGGCTGACTATTACAGTAGCGTGGGCTGATTCCCCAAGTTCCATCGAAATCTGACACTTGTTCGGCTCACGGTCGTCAGTAATCAACAGTGCGCGCAACGGACCAACCTGGTAATCCACGAAGTTGAAGTTGGTCAGATTCAGATCATCCAAAGCCTGGTTCGCGCCGATGTTGATAGACAACAGCGGGTACTCCAACGGCGCCGCCATGTAATGGCACATGAAAATGAGGCCAGCGTCTTCGAAGTCAGCAGTCGAGGGGTCGTACCCCAGGTCAGCAACTTGAACAGGGTCGAGCACCTCACAAGGCAGCACTCTGGCCAACTCATCGAAAGAAGACGCATCCTCGACCGAGGAAGATGTGCCCGCTGTATCAGAACTACCTGGAACCGGCGTGGGGACGGAGAGAGCTTGCCCAGGGGTTTCCGAGGTGCAGCCCGTCACAACGGCGAGCAGGGCAACACCAGCAGTAACCACAGCACAGCGATGACGGGGTGTCCAACCGATCATGGAAGGTCGTCTCCGGTGTTGGTCAGCAGGGTAGCGTTCTCAGCATCCCGATTCTGGGTGTTACGGGCGGAAGCCCTGATGGCTGCGGCAAGGTCCTCGAGCGCCTTGATGTAGAGCACGAGGTTCTCCCTGGCCGAAGTAGGCGTGCCCATCGCCGTCACCAGGTCCTGCTCAACCATCGTCAACGCCACCGGGCTGGAACCAAGACGAACGCCCTGCTCCAAAACGTCGAAGTGCCTGAGTCGCTTGTTCGCACGGACGGCGATGGCGTCGATTTTGGCGGCCATGCTCTCGGCGCTCTCGGAGTCGATCGAAACCTTGCCCGCCGCAGCCGCCGCGCCAAATGCCGCGATACTGCCCGCCATCCTCGCCGTCGACGGAACCGCCGGACCGGAGCCACCGCCGTCGC
>NZ_AGVX02000783.1 GCF_000239155.1 Actinoalloteichus spitiensis RMV-1378 | reverse complement strand
GGTGCAGTACGCCGACTACGCCGCCTGGCAACGCCAGCAGTTCGCGGATTCCCGGTGGACGGACGAGCTGTCCTTCTGGCGACGGCAGCTGGCGGACGTCGCACCGCTCGAACTCCCCTCCGACAGGCCGCGCTCGACGACCCGCACGACCGCCGGTGCGAACTTCTCGGTCGAACTCCCGGCAGCGCTCCTGCCCGCACTGCGGAAATCGGCGCGTGAACAGAACGCCAGTCTGTTCGTAGTGCTCGCCGCCGTCACGAAACTTCTGTTCGCCCGCCTCTCCGGGAGCCAGGACGTCGCGCTCGGAACCGTCACATCCGGTCGTGAAAGCTCCGAGCTCGAGGAAATGCTCGGTTTCTTCGTCAACACTCTCGTTCTGCGAAGCCATGTCGATGAGGAACGGTCATTCTCCGAATTCCTCTCCCAGGTGCGGGGGACGGTGGTGGACGCTTTCGACCACCGGCAGCTCCCCTTCGACCGGCTGGTCGACGCCATCGCCCCTGACCGCGACTCGAACCGGATGCCGTTGGTCCAGGCGATGCTCGTCCTCCAGAACACGCCGGACGCGCGGCCTTCCTTCGGGGGACTGGACGTCTCCGAGGTCGTGCTGCCCAGGGAGGCCTCCTCGTTCGACCTCACCGTGGAGTTCCGGGAGAACGGGGACGAGCTCACCTTCGGGGTCGAGTACAACACCGACCTGTTCGATGCCGGCACGGTGGAGCGGTGGGCCCGGGACTGGGTGCGGCTGGCCGAGGCGGTGACCGCGGAGCCGGAGCGCCGGTTGGTCGAGGTG
>NZ_AGVX02000784.1 GCF_000239155.1 Actinoalloteichus spitiensis RMV-1378 | reverse complement strand
GTCGAGGCGCTCGTCGCCCACCACGACGCCCTGCGCACCGTGTTCGACCGGACCGTCGACGGCGGCTGGCGGCCCCGACTGCTCGCGGAGCTCGACATCGACACCGTCCTCACGGTGACCAACCTCCAGGCCGGGGACGCCGACGCGCACTGGGAACGCGAGGTCGCCGGCGTCCAGTCCGGCATGGACCTGAGCCGGGGCCCGCTCCTGCGCGTCCTCGTCGGCCGGACGACCGGCGAACCGCGACTGGTGCTCGTCGCCCACCACGCGGTAGTCGACGGCGTGTCCTGGCGGATCCT
>NZ_AGVX02000785.1 GCF_000239155.1 Actinoalloteichus spitiensis RMV-1378 | reverse complement strand
GGGCGCCTCACCTACCGGCCCTCGGGGCGGGAGCCCGCCACGATCGTCCCGGTCAGCGAGGCCGGGTTGTTCACCTTCGCCCGCCCGTACAACGCCAAGCAGGTCGACCTGGAGCGGTTCGAGCACCGGGGCGTCTTCCTCACCGAGTCCGCCGTCGACCGGCTCCGAGCCAGCGTCGGCCGTCCCACCTCGGTGGGCCTGACGGGAGCGCAGCGGCAGCTCGACTTCACCGACCACCTCTTCCCGCTGGTGCTGCTGGAGATGGCGCACCTGTACTACGTGACCCTGCTGGGCCCGGACTTCGGGCGCCGTCTCGCCGAGGTCGTCGGGCCGACCGTGGACACCGCCCTGGACAACCCGGCCGGACCGCGCACCCCGGAAGCGCTGTTGGACCCGGTCTCCTCCGTCCTCGGGGCGGCGGTGACGCTCATCGACGGGGTGCTCCAGGGGACGGTGCCGCACGTGGAGGCGCGCGCCGCCACCGACGGCTGGTCCCTCGACGCGGCCCTGTCCCGTTTCCTCGAGGTCACGGTGGGACCGGTGGCCCGGGACGCCCTGCTGGCCAGGGTGGACGACCCGGCCGGCCTGGCCGAGGAGTTCGCTCGGGCCCGCCGCCCGTGGGGTCACCAGCCGCTGCTGTCGGACAACCTCTTCGACTGGCGGTCGACCATCTCCCCGGTGCCGCCGGCGGACCGCACCTCGCCGGAGCGCTACCAGGCGGCCGTGGTGGAGTTCATGCGCCGCGACCACCTGTGGGCGGAGCAGGACAACCTGACCAACCCGGCGAAGGCCGCGGCGGACGGGGTGTGGCGCGACCTGCGGCCGGTGCTGGGGTACGCCGTCGACTACGGTGGTCTGACCGCCGCCTCCCACCGCGAGTTCCTCACCGTCTACATGCGGCACCACAACCGGCTGGCCAACGGCGCGGCCCTCGAGGTGATGGAGAAGATCCTCGCACTGGTCGAGTGCGGGATCGTGGACGTCTCGGTCGGCCCGGACGTGACGGTCGCGGGAGGGCCCGGCGGCCGGTTCCAGGTGAACGGCCCCCACACGGGCGCGGTCCGCGAACTCGACGTCCTGGTCGACGCCCGGGTGCACTCCTTCGACCCGGAACTGGACACCGCACCGCTGTACCGGCGGCTCCTCGACCGGGGGCTGGTGCGGAAGTGGCGCAACCCCGCCGAGGACGGGGACCACTTCGAACCGGGCGGTCTCGACCTCACCGTCGACTTCCACCCGGTGCGGCGGGACGGGACGGTCGACCGGCGGCTGACGTTCCTCGGACCACCCAGCGAGGGCGTCATGTTCTTCCAGCTCGGTGCGCTGCGCCCGCACCACAACCACCACGTGATGCGGGACGTCCTGACCTGGCTGCGGGAGTTCCTGCCCCGGGGCGGCACACCCGTGGCCGCCGAGGATGTCGCGACTCCGGTGGGTTGACGTGGCGGTGTCGGGCGCGCCCGGGACGACGGCGCGGGTCGGTGGCGACCGGCTGGCCGGCCCCGTGCCCTCCTGAGGAGGGACGGAGGCGGCTGTCTGGTCGGCCTCCGGCCGTACCGCCGGGCGCGGTGGGCAGGGGCGAGTCGGGGACGCGATCGAGGTGCGTCTGGACGCTTCGCGGTCCGGCCCACCCCGACGGCGGGAACATCGCGGTCGGGGCGGGACCGGGCGGACCCACGAGGCTGTTGGTCGGTCCAGTGCCGGGAGGTCAGGGGACGAGCCGCGAGCCCACCGCCGTGCCGGGTTCCCACCTCGGGATGCGCGCGGCGGCCGCGAGACCCCGTGTGGCGGGGCCGGCGACGTTCCCCGCCCGTCGACCACCGGTGGGGCGCCGGTCCGGACCCGGTCCCGGTGCGAGGCGCTGGTGGACACCCAGGGGGGCGACCCCGGTGCGGTGCCCGCCCCGCCGTTCCCACGCGGGTGAGGACGCCGGTCGGGAGTCGCGGGGAACTCTCCGGACCGGCGCCACCCGGGTGCTGACCGACCACGCCGGCGGGGGCGGCCTCAGTACACCAGGACGCTGTTCGCCGGGAACTCCACGGACGACACGCTCGACCCACCGAGGACGGGCAGCTGGGCCCCGGTGCAGTCGGTGCCCTCGAACAGGACCGCCTGCTGGCCGTTCGTGTTGACCGCCGACCTGATGCGATCCCCCCAGCCGTGCTCGACCAGGTCCACGCAGGCGCCCGCGCCCGCGTTCCACGCCCGCGCCGTGAAACGGGTCCCCTCGAAGTCCGCCTCGTCCCAGGCGCAGAACGTCCCGCTGAACTCGCAGGCTCCGCTGGTGCTCGACACCGCGACCGTCGGAGCGCCTTCGGGGGCGGCGGCGGCCACTCCGGACGTGACGGCCGAACCCGCGACGACCGCGACGACGCCGATCGTGGTGGTCAACGACCTTCTCGCGGACTTCCTCACGAAACACCTCCACACAAACAGGGGCAGGAAAGGAAACGGGGCCACCGGCGGTTCCTCGTCGTCGAGGTGCGACCAATTGTCCGGCGGGAATCCCCTGACCAGAACCTAGG
>NZ_AGVX02000786.1 GCF_000239155.1 Actinoalloteichus spitiensis RMV-1378 | reverse complement strand
CTCCCTGTTGTGGGGGAGCCAGCAGGCCAGGCAGAACTCCACGCCGGGGGTGAGCAGGCTGACCAGTTCGGTGTCGGCCGCTGGTGTCCAGATGCCGCAGGCGGTCCACACGTCCAGGTCGGTGCGGTCCCGGGTGAGGTGGGCGGCGGTGTAGCTGGGGACGACCAGGGCGGCGAACAGGTCCGGTTTCATGATCTGCGCGCAGTGCGCGCAGGGTTGGTAGGGGATCTCGGGTGGGCGTTCGTCGGCGCCCACGACGACCGGGTGTCCGCAGGCGGTGCTGATCGTGGTGCCGAGGAGGTGCTCGCCGTAGCCGCCGAGCACCAGGTGTCGCCACCACAGCCAGCCGGCGGGTGGTTTCGCGTCGATGAGCCAGAAGGCGGGCAGCCGCCCGAGCCTGGCGTGGTCGTAGTCGTTCATCAGGACCGTCCCCCGACGGCAGTCAGTCGACAGGATCAGGCGGCCAGGGCCGCGACGATGGCCACGGTGGTGGCCAGGGCTAGCAGGCTCACGGCGATCGCGCGGGCGACGGCGGCGAAGCGCCGGCGGCGTATGCGGCGGCGCTGTGCCTGGAAGGCGCGCAGGGCGAGGAGGTCGCGTGTGCGGGCGGTGTCGGCGAGGTCTCCGCCGTGGTTGGTCACCGGGTGGCTCGGGTGGTGAGGGTGCGGAAGGTTCCGGTGCCGGGGTCGTACTCGAGGGCACGCCGTCGCCGTGATTCCGGGGGTAGTCCGCGTTCCGCGAGCCACGCCGCTCCCCGCAACAGCAGGGCTACGCCCATCGCCGATCCGACCCACCAACACAGCGCCCACATGGCAAGCCCCTCCAATATGACCCGAAGTACTCGGTAAGTTACTCGGTGAATCTTAGTCGTGAAGATTCACGAGTCGCCATGACCCAAACGGGGCAACTCCGAGGCGGCATCGCGGCGGGTGACAGACTTCGTGCGACGACTGAGTGGGGAGGACGCGTGCCGCGACACAATCCGACGGTGAGCAAGCGGCAGTTGGGCGCGGCACTGCGTCGGCTCCGACGAGCCGCCAACCTCACGGGTGACGAGGTAGCCCGCCGCCTCGAGTGGTCCGGACCGAAGATCAGCAACATCGAGACGGCTCGCGTCACGACTCACCCGAACGATGTTCGCCTACTGCTTGACCTGTACGACGTACGCAGCGAAGACGAGCGCGCCCTGTTGCTGGAGCTCTGTCGGGGATCGCGGATGCCCGGTTGGTGGCAGCGCTATGGGAACAAAGCCCTGCAGAACTGGGCCAACCAACATATCGGTCTTGAGGACGCGGCAACGGAGATTCGGTACTTCGGGATAGATCTCGTCTACGGGCCACTCCAGACTTCCGACTATGCCCGGTCGGTCATCAGTGCGGGTTCTCCCGACCACAGCGGTCAGGACATCGAAAAGTCCGTTCAACTCAGGGCGGAGCGCCGCGAGCACTTCCTGGCCAACGGTTCGCCCCTTTGGGGTGTTCTTGATGAGGCTGTCATCCGCCGTACGGTTGGCGGATCCACGGTCATGCGTCAGCAGCTGGACTTCCTTGTCGAGGCGTGCACTTTGCCGCATGTCACACTGCAGATCTTGCCCCTCGCGGCTGGTGCTCACGCTGCAATGGGTACCGCCTTCCGCATCCAAAGCTTCGACGACGGGTCTTCGATTGTCTACGTGGAGAATCTCACGAGCGCACAGTATCTTGAGCGCGCCAGCGACATCAAAAAGTACTCTGTGGCGTTCGACTTCCTGCGCGCTGTAGCATTGAGTCCAGAGGACTCCGCAACTCTGATGAAGAAGGTGGCACGGGAGCTGTGAAGGAATTTATTTGGCGCAAGAGCAGCTACAGTGGTGGTTCCGAAAACTGTGTTGATGTCGGTATCACCACCGATCTCGCGGCCGTCCGTGACACCAAGAATCGTGACGGTGGGACGCTGGTCGTCGACCGGGACACGTTCGCGGCGTTTCTTGCTGCGGTGAAGTTTGGCCGCCTGTAGCCAGCACCCCGGCGAGCCCCCGACCAATGCCGCGCATGGTCGGGGGTCGTTCTCTGTCAGCTCACGCGAACCACGCGATATCGCCGAAAATCACTTCGCGCCCCTCCTCCTCGTACTCCCGCGTCTCCCGTTCGATGCGTTCCGCCTGCTCGTCTCGGCTTCCCTCCCACGGGGTGAACGTGCCTCCCTGTAGGCTCCCGGGTGTGATCCTGCCTTCGCGCACGAGTCCGGCCGCTATCCGACCTGCCCTGCTGATCTGCTGATCCCAGGGAACGCCGCCCACCGCGACCAGGACGCCGACTACCTCGGTCATCATGACGTGGTCGAACTTCGCGAGATCGCACACGGATTCGCGAACCTCGTAATCAATATCCATCCGGTTTGTTCCTTGCTGTGACGTGTACCCATGTACTTCGGAAAAATTTCGTGGACGTCTCTGGGATCTAGTGTGGGGTTGTTCTCGTACTTTCCTGCAAGTTGGCAGTGGTCCCGTCGGGGTGCTCCACCATGATGTCGCCATGCTTCTGGCGTTTAGCCTCCTGTGCGCGGTAGCATTGGGTCCCGGTGAATCCGTAACTCCGATGGAGAAGGCGGTAACGAGACATGAATAATTTTCAGTGGTGTAAAAGTAGCTACTGTGGAGGAATTAACAACTGTGTGGAGGTCGGACAAGCTCCTGGTGTCGTGGCTGTACGCGACACCAAGAACCGTGATGGTGGAACGCTGGTCGTCGACCGTGGCACGTTCGCGGCGTTCCTCGCTGCGGTGAAGTCCGGCCGCCTGTAATCCGATTCTCTGACCAGCCCCCGGCCAGGTGCGTCGCTGGTCAGGGGCTCGTTCCATATCAGCTCACGCGAACCACGCGATATCACCCAAGTTCACCTCGCGTCCCGTTTCCTCGTACTCCCGCGTTTCCCGTTCGATGCGTGCCGCCTGCTCGTCTCGGCTTCCCTCCCACGGGGTGAACGTGCCTCCCCGTAGGCTCCCGGGTGTGATCCTGCCTTCGCGTACGAGTCCGGCTGCTATTCGACCTGCCCGGCTGATCTGCTGGTCCCAGGGAACCCCGCCAACGCGAACGATGAGGCCAATGATCTCAGCCATCATGACGTAGTCGTCCTCGGCAAGGTCGCACACGGATTCGCGGACCTCGTGATCAATGTTCATTTAGTTTTTCCTTACTGCGACGTGTACTTTGAAGAAATTTCGGTGCACGTCCCTGATGTCCAGTGTGGGCTAGTCCTTAGTTGACTTCGCGCTTTCACGCAAGCCAACAGTGGTGCCGTCAAGATGCTCCATCATGATGCCGCAATGACCCGAGGGATATATCCTTCGGGTGCCCTCTGAGAGGACGGCAAATATTTCCCGCACTTCAGCGGCGGTATCGACTTCACGTACAGTGGTCCGCCTCCCACGTGGGGAAAGCCGCCCGATCCCCTCACCGTCGTCCCTCGCGTACTCGCTCGCGGTCTTCCCTCGCCACGTCCCCACGGTGGGTGGCGCGGCCGGTGGCCCGGCAGCCGTAGGAGCGGGGCGGGGGGGGG
>NZ_AGVX02000787.1 GCF_000239155.1 Actinoalloteichus spitiensis RMV-1378 | reverse complement strand
CTTCCACGCGCTCGCCGACCCCACCGGCGCCGCCTACCTCGAGCAGATGACGGCAACGGTCGACAACGTCACCGATCCGGAACTCCTCGCCCAGGCCTGGCAGCGGGTCGTGGACCGGTCGGACGCCATGCGGGTCGCGCTGGAGTGGCGCGGTGTCCCGGAACCGGTGCAGGTCGTCCGGCGTGCCGCCAGGGTTCCCGTCACGCACGCCGACTGGTCCAGCCTGTCCGCGCAGGAGCAGGCCGAGCGCTTGGGGGAAGTCCTCGCGACCGACCGAACCCGGGGCCTCGACGTACGCGTCGCCCCGTTGATGCGGCTCTTCCTCGCCAGGACCGACACCACCAGCGTCCGTCTTGTGTGGACCTTCCACCACGCCCTCCTCGACGGCTGGAGCACCCAGCTGTTCTTCGCGGACGTCTTCGCCGAGTACGCGGAACTCGACGAGCGGCGGCCCGCCGCCCCCGGCGTGCCGCCCAGCCCTGAGCGGACCGCGCGCGACTCCAGTACCGGAAGGGAATCCGAGGACCCTGCCAGGGACCAGGTCACGCGGCGAGGCATCTCGCGCCCTCGGCGCCCCTACCGGGACTACGTGCGCTGGCTGGCCGCGAGGGACCGCCCGGCCGGACTGGACTTCTGGCGGCGTGACCTAGCCGGCTTCGAGGAACCAGTCGCCCTCCCGTGGGACAGTGCTCCCTCCCAGGCGCACCGAGGGCACTCCACCGACAGGGTCCGGGTCCCCCTGGACCCCGGAGTGGCCGCCGAGGCGACCGGTTTCGCACGCTCCCACCGCATCACGGTGAACGCACTGGTCCAGGCGGCCTGGGCCTGGCTGCTGTCGCTGCACGCCGGAACCAGGGATGTGGTCTTCGGGGCCACGGTGTCCGGACGTCCGGCGGACCTGCCGCGGGCGGACGAGATCCTCGGTCTCTTCATCAACACCCTGCCGGTCCGGATCACGGTCGATCCGAGCCGCCCGGTGAGCGAGTGGCTGCGGGACCTCCAGTCCCGACAGGCTGAGGCTCGGCAGTACGACTACGTGGCGTTGAACGACATCGAGACCGACACCCCAGCTGGTAGCGCGCTCTTCGAGAGCCTCGTCGTGTTCGAGAACTACCCGGTGGACGGTGGCACCGCCGTCCGACACGGTCTGGCGATCCGGGACGTGGCGGCGATCGAAGCGACCAACTACCCGCTGACAGTAGTCGCCGCCGCGACCGAGGAGACCCTCGCGCTGGACCTCGCCTACGACCCGGCGCTGTTCCGGCCAGCCACAGCACGACGCTTGGCGGAGCAGCTCGGCGGGCTGATCCGCGGGCTCGTCCGGAATCCCGACGAACTGCTGGGCAACGTTCCCCTCACGGACAGCGCCGAGCGTGCCGAGCTGGTGTCGGCGTGGGCCAGCCCCTCG
>NZ_AGVX02000788.1 GCF_000239155.1 Actinoalloteichus spitiensis RMV-1378 | reverse complement strand
AGCGTCCTGACCTGCTCGACGTGTCCGTGCTGGACCTGATCGGTCGGCAGGCACGTGGCGCGGCTGACGACGCGGTCGCGGTGGAGTGCGCCGCTGACCGGGTCACCTACCGGGAGTTGGTGCAGCGAGCGGGTCGGATGGCCGCGCTGCTGGCCGCCAACGGGGTGGGCGTGGAGTCGGCAGTGGCGGTGTTGTTGCCTCGTTCGGCCGACGGTGTGGTGGCGATGCTGGCGACCTGGGTCGCGGGTGGGGTGTACCTGCCGGTGGACGCGGACTACCCGGCGGAGCGGATCGAGTACGTGGTCCGGGACAGCGGGGCTGCGGTGGTGGTGACCACGTTGGCCCTGGCCGACCGGGTGCCGGCCGGGGTGCCGGTGTTGGTCGTGGACGACCCCGAGGTGCGGATGGACCTCGAGCACCGGGCGGGGTTGCCGTGGCCGGAGTCGATCTCCCCGGGCCGGGCGGCCTACGTGATCTACACCTCGGGCTCCACCGGACGTCCGAAGGGCGTCGTCGTTCCCCACGCCGGACTGACCAGCCTGGCCGTGAGCCACGTCGAGGCCATGGACCTCGACCCCGCCGCCCGGGTCTTCCAGTACGTCTCGCCCAGCTTCGATGTCGCGATCGTTGAGGTCCTCATGACCCTCGCGGCCGGAGCGACCCTGCTGCTTCACGGTGCGGGACGACCGGTCGGAACCGAGCTGGCCGCGCTGCTCGCGGAACAGCGTGTCACCCACGCCATGTTCCCGGTGGCGCCGCTGGGGACCATCTCCCCGGAAGGGCTGTCCGACCTGCGGTCCATCGTCACGGGAGGCGAGGCACTCCCCGCCGATCTCGTGCGCAGGTGGGCGCCGGGCCGGCGTTTCCTGAACGGTTATGGGCCGAGTGAGACGACGGTGGCGGCGACGATGAGCGCTCCGTTGTCGGCAGGGGTGGAGGAGGTGCCGCCGATCGGGGCGCCGGTGGCCAATGCCCGGGTGTTCGTGTTGGACGGGCGGTTGCGCCCGGTGCCGGTGGGTGTCTCGGGTGAGTTGTACGTGGCGGGTGCCGGGGTGGCTCGGGGCTACCTCGGTCGTCCTGGTCTGACGGCGGAACGGTTCGTCGCTGACCCGTTCGGGCCGTCCGGTTCCCGGTTGTACCGGACGGGGGATGTGGTGCGGTGGCGGGCCGGCGGTGCGCTGGAGTTCGTGGGCCGGGTCGATGACCAGGTGAAGCTGCGGGGGTTCCGCATCGAACCCGGTGAGATCGAGGCCGCGCTCCTGCGGCACGCCTCCGTGGGGCAGGCCACGGTGGTGCTCCGGTCCGACGGGCCCGGCCTCCGTCGCCTCGTCGCGTACGTCGTGGGAGCGGCCGAGGAGCGGCCGGCTCCGGCGGAACTGCGCGCTCACGTCTCGGCCGAGCTGCCCGCGTACATGGTTCCCGCCGCCTTCGTCGTGCTCGACGCGTTCCCGCTGACCTCGAACGGCAAGGTGGACCGGCGGGCGCTGCCCGCACCGGAACTGGGATCCGACGCGGAGTTCGTGGCACCTGGCACTGACACCGAGCGGCGGGTCTGCGCGGTGTGGTCCGAGGTGCTGGGTGTGGAGCGCGTCGGGGTGACCGACGACTTCTTCGAGTTGGGTGGTGACTCGATCCTGAGCCTGCGGGTGACCTCGCGGTTGCGGGCGGAGTTCGGGGTGGCGTTGTCTCCGCGCGCGCTGTTCGACCACCGCACGGTCGCCGAACTCGCCACGGCCCTGGGTGGCGGCTTCGCTGACGAGCAGGTTCCCATCAGAGCTGTCGACCGCGAAGCCGGAGGAGACCGGCTTCCGCTGTCCTACGCGCAGGAACGCCTGTGGTTCCTGGACGACTACGGGCAGGGCGGTCCGTCACACGCCATCGTCAACGCTCTGCGACTGACAGGGGCAGTGGACCACGATGCGTTGCAGCGGGCGGTGTCGACCCTCGTCGACCGTCACGAATCGCTGCGGACCACCTTCGACACCGTCGACGGCAGGGGTGTGCAGATCGTCCGTGCCGAGTCGGACGTGCGCATCCGATTCGTGGACCTGGTCCGTGACGAGCTGGCGGACGAGGCCGTACGGGGATCCGAGGGCGCTGGTGTCCGTCGGGGGGCGAACACCCGGACCGGGGTCACGGCGACCGCGGGACCGGCCACGACCAACGCGTCCGACGACGAGCTCGACGAGATCCTCCGGGCGGAGGCGGCGATCCCGTTCGATCTGCGGACGGGACCGTTGGTGCGGGTCCTGCTCGTCCGGGAGGCCCCCGACAGCCACGTCCTGGTGTTGGCGATGCACCACATCGTCACCGACGGCTGGTCCATGGGCGTGATCACCCGCGAGCTGAACACCGCCTACGCCGCCCTGGTCGAGAACCGACCGGTGGCTCTGCCCGAGATGACCCTGCAGTACCCGGACTACGCGGTGTGGCAGCGGGAACACCAGAACACCGTGATCGAGTCCCAACTGGACTACTGGCGGGAACGGTTGGCAGGACTTCCGGTGCTGGAGCTGCCCACCGATCGACCCCGACCGGCAGTGCGTTCGGCCGCCGGCGCGGTGACCACGGTGACCATCCCCAGCGGGCTGACCGAGGGACTGCGGTCGGTGGGCCGGGCTGGCGGGGCCAGCCTGTTCATGACGGTCACGGCGGTGACCCAGGTGTTGTTGTCCCGGTACACCGGGCAGGGTGATGTGGCGGTGGGAACAGCGGTGTCGGGCCGGGACCGGGCCGAGGTGGAGGACCTGGTGGGGTTCTTCGTGAACACCGTGGTGGTGCGGTCGCGGGTGGATGAGGGCGTGGGGTTCGCCGGGGTGTTGTCGGGAGTGCGGGAGTCGGTGCTGGGTGCGTTCGCGCACCAGGAGGTGCCGTTCTCACGGTTGGTCGAGGAGCTGGCTCCGGAGCGGGACACCTCGCGGACGCCGTTGGTGCAGGCGATGGTGGTGCTGCAGAACGTTCCGGTGGCGGCGGTGGAGTTGCCCGGTGTGGTGGTGTCGGGGTGCGCGGTTCCGGTGTCCACGGCGCAGTTCGATCTGACGTGGGAGTTCCAGGAGACGGGGCAGGGGTTGGCGCTGTCGGTGCAGTACGCCACCGACCTGTTCGACCCGACCACCATCGACCGGATGGCCGCGGACTGGATCGCCCTCGCCGAACGGGTGGTCACTGACCCCACCCGTGCCCTGGCCACGGTCCCCCTGCTTCCTGGTACCGACCACGACCGGATCACCGTGGAGTGGAACGACCGGGGTGCGGCGGTGGACCCGGTGCC
>NZ_AGVX02000789.1 GCF_000239155.1 Actinoalloteichus spitiensis RMV-1378 | reverse complement strand
CCGGGACGCGGGCACCCTCGTCGTTGATCGTGACGCCTTCGCTGCCTTCATCGCGGCGGTGAGGTCCGACCGCTTCTGAGTGTTCCTCGGATGTGGTGGAGCCCCCGTGATGCGGGGGCTCCAGGCGTTCGGGGGGTGGGTGGGCTTGGGTGGCGGCGTGCGGTGGAAGGACGTGTCCGCGGTTCCGGTGGCATCGCCTGGGGCGGGTTGAGCGCTGCTGGTGGTAGCCGCTGCTCCTCCCGGTGGTGTCCGTGTCCTACGGGTGGTGGTGGGTGGCCTTCGGCTGCCACGATGGGTGGACTGCCGGCGAGCGTGGGGCTGCCGAACTAGGGCGGGTCTTTTGTTCGAAGCCTGCCGTGGACCAGCTCCAAGGCCGGTGAGCCCTCATCGCCTGATGCGAATGAGCAAGGAGGAGCATGGTGGCCCATCCTTCCCTCACCAACTGGCGCAAAGCCCGTGCGAGCGGCGGCCAGGGCGGCTGCGTCGAAGTCGGTGGCGCGCCAGGCATCGCGGGTATCCG
>NZ_AGVX02000790.1 GCF_000239155.1 Actinoalloteichus spitiensis RMV-1378 | reverse complement strand
GGTCGACGTCGAAGATCTCGCCGAGGCGGGCGGCGAGACGGGCGGCGGCCAGCGAGTGCCCGCCGAGGGCGAAGAAGTCGTCGTGCACCCCGGGGGGTGCGCAGCTGAGGACCTCCGCCCAGCACTCCGCGATCAGTTCCTCCCCCTCGTCGCGGGGAGGCGCGAACTCCGCCGCCGGTGCGGCGGGTTCGGGAAGCCGGGCACGGTCCACCTTCCCGCTGCTGGTCATGGGCATGGTGCCCACGGGCAGGATGACGGTCGGCACCAGGTGCTCGGGCAGCCGGGCGCGGGCGTGCTCCGCGAGTTCCGCCACGGCGACGTCCCGATCGAGTTCGACGTGGGCGACGAGCACGTCACCTCGACCGGAGGCGCCGACGACGGCCGCCCGCACCTCGGGGTGCGCCAGCAGCACGGCCTCCACCTCGCCCGGCTCGATCCGGAACCCCCGCACCTTGACCTGCCGGTCGGTGCGGCCGTGGAACCGGAGTTCCCGACCCCACCAGCTGACCCGGTCACCCGTGCGGTACATGCGTCCCCCGCTCGGCCCGAACGGGTCCGCGACGAACCTGGCCGCCGTGCCCGGCGGGGCGGCGACATAGCCCCTGGCCACCGAGGTCCCGCCCAGGTACAGCTCACCGGGTGTCCCCTCGGGAACCGGCCGGAGCCACCGGTCGAGCACGTAGCAGCGCACGCCGGGGAGCGGAGCGCCGATCGTCGTCTCCCCCCAGGGGGCGCGCAGGGCCCCACCGGCGGTGGCGACCACGGTGTTCTCGGTTGGCCCGTAGTGGTTGACGACCTCGACGTCGGTGACGGTCTCCTCCCGGGCGTGCAGGACGTCACCACCGGTCAGGATGCGGCGCGGCCCACCCCGCGTCAGGACAGGGTGGTCCAGCAGGGCCTCCGCCAGCGGGGTCGGCGCGAACGCCGAGGTGACGGCGCGGTCCGCGAGGTGCGCGGCGAGCAGGTCAGGTCTGGCGAGCACGTCGTCCGGGGGCACCTCCAGCGCGGCCCCGGCGACCAGGGCCGGCCAGATCTCCCAGGCGGCGGCGTCGAAGGACACCCGGGCCAGTTGCGCGAGGCGTTCCCCGGGGCGGGGCCGGTACCGGTGCAGATGCCACCGCAGCAGGCAGCCGAGGGTGCGGTGGGAGACGGCCACCCCCTTCGGCTGACCCGTGGACCCCGAGGTGTAGACGACGTAGGCCAGGCAGTCGGGGTGGCCCACCTCGGACGCGGCCGCCAGGGGAGCGTCGCCGACCTCCGCCGCCACCCCCGCCGGGTCGACGACGGCACCGGTGTCGTCGACCGCCACGACCGGGGTCGTGGGAAACCGGCCGACGGCCCCGGGGGCGGTGACCACGCAGGTCACCCCCGCGTCGGCGAGGACGTGGTCCACCCGGGCGGGCGGCAGCGCCGGGTCCAACGGGAGGTAGGCGGCGCCCGCGCGGAGCACCCCGACGAGGGCGGTGACGAACGCGGCTCCTCGGGGCAGGCACACGGCCACCACCCGCTCCGGGCCGGCGCCGGCGGCGAC
>NZ_AGVX02000791.1 GCF_000239155.1 Actinoalloteichus spitiensis RMV-1378 | reverse complement strand
GGACCCGGTGCGGGACGAGGTCAGCTTCCTCGTCCCCCGTCCCGCTCAGCCGCTCCACCTCGGACAGGCCGGTCGCGAGGTACACCCGCACCACCTCGTCGGTGAAGCCCGGCGAGGCCGCGACATCCACCAGCACTGACCACTCCGCCGCGGCCAGCCCGACCTCCTCCGCCAGTTCCCGGGCGGCGGTCAGGGCGGGCTCCTCCCCGGAGACGTCGAGCAGCCCGGCCGGCAGCTCCCACAGCCGCCGGCCGATCGGGTGCCGGTACTGGTGGATCAGCACGACCCGGTCGTCCTCGTCGAGGGCGACCACCGCCACCGCACCCGGGTGTTCCAGGACCTCACGGCGGGCGGTGCCACCACCGGGCATCACCACGTCGTCGGAGCGCAGCGCGAGCACCGCCCCCTCGTAGAGGTCGACGCTGGCCCGCGTCTCGAACACGTGCGCGCCGTGGGTCCTGGTCACCGGGTCGTCCGCCACGATCACACCGTAGCGGTGGTCGCCTCGTCCGGGAACTCCACCGGCAGGCGCTCGGCGGCGCGGTAGTCCAGCGCCGCCTTCACGAACGCCGCGAAGAGCGGGTGGGGCCGCGTCGGCCGGCTCTTCAGCTCCGGATGGGCCTGGGTGCCGACGTAGAAGGGGTGCTTCTTCGCGGCCAGCTCGATGAACTCCACCAACCGGCCGTCCGGGGACGTGCCGGAGAAGACGAGACCGGCCTTGGTCAGCTTGTCCCGGTAGGCGTTGTTCACCTCGTAGCGGTGCCGGTGCCGCTCGGACACCTCCGTCGCCCCGTAGGCGGCGGCCACCAGCGACCCCTCGGTCAGCGTCGCCGGGTAGGCACCCAGCCGCATGGTCCCGCCCATGTCCCGCTCACCGGCAACCACCGCGGTCTGGTCGGCCATCGTGGAGATCACCGGGTGGGTACCGGCCTCGTCGAACTCCGCGGAGTTCGCCCCCGGGAGCCCGGCGAGGTTCCTCGCCACGTCGATGACCATGCACTGGAGGCCGAGGCACAACCCGAGCACGGGGATGCCGTGCGTCCGGGCGTGGGCGATCGCCCCCACCTTGCCCTCGATCCCCCGCACACCGAACCCGCCGGGCACCAGCACGGCGTCCACCCCGGCCAGCGCCGTCGCCGCGGCCTGCTCGTCCTGGCACTCGTCCGAGGGGACCCAGCGGATCTCCACCTTCGCACGGTGGGCGAACCCGCCGGCCCGCAGCGCCTCGGTCACCGAGAGGTAGGCGTCCGGCAGGTCGACGTACTTGCCGACCAGCGCCACCCGCACCGTGTCGACGGGGTTGTGCACCCGGTCGAGGAGATCGCCCCACACCCGCCAGTCCACGTCCCGGAACGGCAGGCCCAACCTGCGCACCACGTAGGCGTCCAGCCCCTCGGAGTGCAGCACCTTGGGGATGTCGTAGATCGAGGGCGCGTCGGGCGTGGCGATGACGCCGTCGGTGTCGACGTCGCACATCAGCGCGATCTTGCGCTTGAGGGAGTCGGGCACCTCGCGGTCGGCCCGGCACACCAACGCGTCGGGCTGGATGCCGATGTTGCGCAGCGCGGCCACCGAGTGCTGCGTGGGCTTGGTCTTCAGCTCGCCGGACGGCGCGAGGTAGGGGATCAGCGAGACGTGCAGGAAGAAGCAGTTGTCCCGGCCGACGTCGTGCCGGACCTGCCGGCAGGCCTCCAGGAACGGCTGCGACTCGATGTCCCCGACGGTGCCACCGACCTCGGTGATCACCACGTCCGGCGTCACGCCGTGCTCGTCCGGCTCGGCCATGGCGGTGATCCTGGCCTTGATCTCGTCGGTGATGTGGGGGATGACCTGGACGGTGTCCCCCAGGTACTCGCCGCGTCGTTCCTTGGCGATCACCGTCGAGTACACCTGACCGGTCGTGACGTTGGCACGACCGCTGAGGTCCCGGTCCAGGAACCGCTCGTAGTGGCCGATGTCGAGGTCGGTCTCCGCCCCGTCCTCGGTGACGAACACCTCACCGTGCTGGAACGGGTTCATCGTTCCGGGGTCGACGTTGAGGTAGGGGTCCAGCTTCTGCATCGTCACCCGCAACCCGCGCGACGTGAGCAGCTGCCCGAGGCTGGAGGCGGTCAGTCCCTTACCCAGGGAGGATGCCACGCCTCCCGTGACGAACACGTGTTTGATCGTGCGTGCTTGCAGCACCAAGGAGGCTCCCGTGATTCCCGTGCGTCTGGCCGTGACGGCCGGAGTGTCCTGAATGATGGGGGACGGACCACCGTCGACCCACGGGACCTCACCGTAACACCTCCCGGAACGGGTCCTCGACACGCACGCCCGCGCTTCCGCCCGCGCCCACGCCTGGTGACAGCTCAGGTACCCGGCGCCAGCGGGGACCGGCGCTGGGCGTTCTCCGCTCCCCCGAAGTGGCCCACCTCGCCCTCCCACGCGGCCCGCAGCGCGAGCACGGCCACCGCCGGGCCCTCCCCGGCGCCCAGGGTGTCGACGGTACTCACCCGGGTCCGGGTGCCCGCGTCCGTCCGCAGGACCCCCAGCAGCCCGTCCTCGGCCGCCGCCCGGGTCGGCCCCGCCACGACCACGCCACGCCCGGCACGGGCCAGTTCGGAGACCAGCGCCCGCAGCAGCTGGGAACGGTCCCGGAGCGCGCCCCCCGTGCCCTCCCCGCTGGTGCCGCCACCGGTGCCGGTGAGGACCACCACCAGTTCCGCCGGCGACACCGGCCCCCTCGCCCGCAGGAACCCCGCCTCCGCGAGCGCGGTCAGCGCGACCTCCCGCTCCACCTCCTCCCCACCGGGTTCACCGGTCACCGGATCGACCACCAGGAGGGAGGCCAGCAGCGACCCGGCCAGGGACCCCGGGTCACCTCCGGCGGGCAGGCTCGCCCCGGCGGGCAGCAGCCGCCTGACCAGGTCGCGCAGCTGGTCGACCCGCCGCCCGTCCACGAAGTCCCCGGTCACCGCGACCTCCCCGGCGACCCGACCGCCGGCCTCCTCGACCAGTGCCGCGACCGAGGAGGCGGCCGCCTCCTCGACGTCCTCGGTGGTGACCAGGAGCACCGAGCGAGCGGACAACACGTCCCGGACCACCAGCGGGCCCGCCGACGCGCCGAACTCCTCCGCGCCCCCCAACCGCTCCCGCAGCTCGTCCCGCTCGGCCTCCAACTCCGCCACGCGCTCGGCGAGCTCCTCGC
>NZ_AGVX02000792.1 GCF_000239155.1 Actinoalloteichus spitiensis RMV-1378 | reverse complement strand
GGGGCGGTCGCGGGGGCGCCGGGGGCCGGCGGGGACACCGTGCGGGCCACCGAGGTCGCGCCGGCCCTGTTCGGCGCCGGGCACGGCGCCAGCAGGAGCCAGGGACGGTTCCAGCGCATCCGGCAGCTCGGCAAGGGCGGGTTCGGTTCCGTCTGGTTGGCGATGGACACCAGCCTGAACCGGATGGTGGCCGTGAAGATCGCCCACGCCCCCGATGCCGAGGGCGAGGAACGGATGATCCGGGAGGCGCGGGCTCTCGCCGCCGTGCGGCACCCCAACTGCGTCCGGATCTACGACATCGTCAACGACCTCGGGGACGGCAGCGACGGCCTCGCCCTCGTCATGGAGTACATCGAGGGTGACGCGCTCTCCGACGTCGTCCGCGAGAACACCCTCGACGACGTGGCCGCGGCCCGGCTGTGGGCCAGCATGGCCGAGGCGCTGGGGGCGGCGCACGAGAAGGGGTTGCTGCACCGGGACATCAAGCCGGCGAACATCCTGGTCGACCACGCGGGCGTCGCGCACCTCATCGACTTCGGCATCGCCCGCAGCAGCGGGGACAGCAGCCTCACCGCCACCGGGATGATGGTGGGGACCCCCGACTACATCGCCCCCGAGGTGGCGCGCGGCGGGGACGCCACCCCCGCCTCCGATGCCTGGCAGTTGGCGGCCACGGTCAGCTACGCGCTCACCGCCAACCCGCCCAGGGGCTACCGGGAGAACGCGATGGCCTCGCTGATGGCGGCCGCGCACGACCCGGAACTGGTGCACCTGCCCGAGCAGAGCGTCCACCGGCAGCTGCTCCTCGCCGCGTTGGACCAGGACCCGGCGCGGCGTCCCCCGCTCCCGGTGATCGTTCGGGAGCTCGGTGGGTGGCTCGGGCGGTCGGGGCTGAGCAACGAGGGCCCGGTGACCAGGCGCATCGCCCAGGAGGACCTCGACCGCACCCAGGTGCACCGGCCCGGGGGCCCGGAGGCCGGGAGCGGCCAACGCCCGCCCTTCCCCCCACCCGGGGGTCCACCCCAGTCCGGGCCGCCGTCGCCGTCCGCGCCGCACCCGTCC
>NZ_AGVX02000793.1 GCF_000239155.1 Actinoalloteichus spitiensis RMV-1378 | reverse complement strand
GCGTCTTGCCGACCCCGCCGGGGAAGAGGGAGTCGCCGGTGAACAGGTGCGGGTGCCCCTCGGGGTCGCGGTAGAGCAGGGCGATCGACCCGGGCGTGTGGCCGCGGAGGTGGATGACCTCCAGCTCACAGCGTCCGACGGGCAGGGTGTCCCCGTGTTCCAGCAGGATGTCGGGCGGCACGGGCAGGTCAGCGGCGTCCTCCGGGTGCACGGCGGTGTCGACGCCGTAGGCCCCGGCCACCGCTCCCAGCGCCCGCCAGTGGTCCCGGTGCCGGTGGGTGGTGACGATGGTGCGCAGCCGTGCCCGGTCGTCGTCGTGGCCGATGAGGTCGGAGAGCCGCTCCGGGTCGTCAGCCGCGTCGATCAGGACGGCGTCACCGCTCTCCCGGCACCGCAGCAGGTAGGCGTTGTTGTCCATCGGGCCCACGGACACCTTGGTGATGACCAGGGCGGCGAGGGTGCGCACGGACTCGGCGCCCCCCGGTTCGACGTGACCCGTGTAGTCCTCTGAGCGCTCCACGAAGCCAGCCTAACCACCCCGTATTCCCGGCTGGCGGCGCGGCCACGTCGCGGGATCGGTCACAAGGCGTGGCCGGTGCACCGAGAGACACCGCACACGCCCCGGCGGTCTTCCTGGAAAGGATCATCCTCCGTCCGTACCGTTAACCCGGTGTGAGCGGTGACCGTCACAGCCCGTCGCCGCATCCGTTCCGTTCCACGGCAGCCGGGGTGCCACCCGTGCCCGCCGGCCGCCCCGACCCCAGGGGGCCCGTGCAGTACACCGGAGTGAAGACGACCAGGTCGCCGCGCCGCATCAGTTGGGATGTGCTGCGGGTCATCGCCGTGCTGGCGGTGGTGTTCCAACACGCGACCCACCAGGTCACCATCAACCACCCGGAGTTGGGCGATCCGCCCTTCCGGTTCTCGCTGCAGATCGGCGCGGCCACGCTGCTGACGATCTCGGCGTTCTTCGTCTGCGAGACGGTGCGCAGGGGCAACACCCTGCGGTGGTGGTGGAACAGGGTGGCCCGGCTGCTACCGGCCTACGTGGTCGCGGTGCTGTTCACCTGGGCGGCCTTCGCCGTGCTCGCACCGGCCGACTGGTACGTCCCCACCCCCTGGGACGTCGCCGGCAACCTGCTGTTCCTCCAGTCGTGGCTGCCGTCGGTGCACTACGTCGACGGCGCCTACTGGACCCTGCCCGTGCAGCTGCTGGCCTTCACGGCGGCCGCGCTCCTGTGGCCCCGGGGACGGTGGAACACCTGGCACGCGCCAGCCCTCGTCTGGGCCGTCGTGCTCGTGCCGCTCGGCTTGCGCCTGCTCTACACGCCGGAGAGCCCGCAGTGGTTCCGGTTGCTCTTCGACGGGCTCGGCCTGCACCGCGCGCACCTGTTCGCGGCCGGCGCCGCGATCTGGTTCTGGAGCCGTCGCCGGCTGGGCGGGTGGCACCTGACGGCGCTGCTGGGCGTGCTGCTCGTCGCCCACGAGGCCCACTCGGCCGACCTGGCGTCCACCGTCGCCTTCGGGGTGCTGCTCGTGCTGATCGCCCTGGCTGCCGGCGGGCCGGACTGGGACAACCCGGTCCTGATGGCCTTCGCCCGGCCCATCCGCTGGATCGGGGGGATCTCCTTCGGTATCTACCTGCTCAACCAGGAGGTCGGCTACCTGCTGTCCAGCGTGCTGCTGTCCAGCGGCGTCACCAGCTCCTGGGTGCGGCTGGCCGCGGTGGTGGCCCAGGCCATCCTGCTGGGCTGGTTCCTGACGACGCTCGTGGAACGTCCGGCCCACCGCTGGCTGACCCGCCGGCTGCCCGAGCTGCTGCGCTCCTGGCGGGGTTCCCCCGGCGAGGCCACGGCGTCGTCGGCGGCGGGCCCCGGCTCCGGCGGGCGTGGCGGTGCCGAGAGCGTCCGGTCGGGCCGCCCCGGCGACGGGGCCGGCGGCGAGCACGAGTTGGCGGAGCGGGGCGTGCCCGCGCGGCCGGCCCACGACCTGGTGGAGTTCGCCGTCGCCCAGCGGGACGGAGACCTGGCGGAACGCCGCGGCACCGGGGTGGCGGACGCGGCGGCCGCGCCGCTCTCGGTGCGGCCGGTGGACGAGCGAACGGTGCGGCGGGCGCCGGGGCGGGACTGACCTCC
>NZ_AGVX02000794.1 GCF_000239155.1 Actinoalloteichus spitiensis RMV-1378 | reverse complement strand
GACCGGCACCGGCGGCCGGCGCTCGGGCCATGGCGTGTGCCCGTCGGTGAGGACGAGGACCAGGTCGGGGCGGGGTCGCAGGGCGAGCGCGGCGGCGATCCCGGCGCGCAGGTCGGTTCCCCCGCCGCCGGTCAGCTCGATGTCCGCCGCCTCGCGGACTTCCTGGACCGGGTGGGCCCGGTCGTCGCAGCAGATCGCGCGCAGCCGCCTCTCGGGTCCGGCCGCGCGGGCGAGGACACCCGTGATCTCGGAGAGGAACCCGGCGAGCACCGGGGCGGCGACGCTGCCCGAGGTGTCGATGACCAACGCGATCCCGGGTGCGGGGGCGACCATCGTCGGCAGGAGGACCCCGCCGGGGCCGGGGCGGCGGGACGGTCGGCGGTAGGAGAAGTCCACGCGGCCGGTGGTCCGCCGGACACCCCGGCGGAGAACGGCCCCGAGTCGGGTGCGCCAGTCCACGACCGGACGTCGCCGGTCCTCGGCCCACCGCCGCCAGCCGCCGGGCACCGCGGTCCGGGCCGCCGCCCGCCGTTCGATGTCGCGGGCGAGGGCGAGTTCGAGGACGTGGCGTTCGGTGTCGTCGATCCCCTCCCCCGCGCCGGTCTCCTCGTACCGGCCGTCCAGGCCCCGCACGGCGGGTCCGCAGTCGACGAGGTCCACGAGACGCCGTCCGCCACGGCGGTGAGCGGTGTCGAGGACCTCGATCAGGGACACGTACTCCTCGGCCAGCCGCCCCTCGGGGAGCCCGAGCGCCCGGGGCGAGACCACGCCCTCCGGGGTGGTGAGGCCGGCCGATTCCAGGTCGTCGTTGACCTCGGCGTCCGCCGCCTGGTTCCACCGGTGCGCGGCCTCCTCGTCGGCCCCGCCGGTTCCTCCGGTCCGCCGTCCCGCCCCCTGGTTCGGGCCGCGCGCCGCGTGGCGGCGGACGAGGTGTCCGATGTGGTGGAGCAACCACCACCCGGTCTCCTCGACGGGGGTGGTCAGCAGGGTTCCCGGATCGAGGTGGACCCGCCACCGGGTGTCGGTGGGCAATGCGCGGAACTCCGGGTCCGGCACCGGCTCGCCGGTGTCCTCGTCCGAGCGGGCTTCGAGGACCACGGGCCGCAGGGCGAACACGGCGCTGGCCAGGTAGGGGGCCTGGGCGGCTGCCCACAGCCGCGCCTCGGCGAAGCGGCGCAGGACCTCGGGCTCCCGGTCGGGGTGGGGGGTCCGCTCGGTCGCGGTCGTCACGGGAGGAGTCCCGCCGCCCGCAGGATCGGGGCGAGTTCGAGCACCGTGGTCGGTGGGGTGGCGCCCGTGGGGCGGTGCGCGGCCAGTGTTCGGGCGGAGGTGGCGGCGACGTCCGGGGTGGACCGGGCGACCCGGCCGATGACCGCCCAGGCCCGTTCCCACGAGTCGACCGTCCCGTCGGCGAGGACGTGGGCGACGAGCGCGGACAGCAGGGCGTGCCGGCGGTCGGCCCGCTCGGGCAGCGGCGCGTCGGGGTTGGCCAGCAGGGTTTCGGGGGCGGGCAGGTCGAGGGTGCGCAGCCAGGTCAGGGCCTCGTAGCCGGCTCCCTCGCCGACCGCCCCCACGAGGAGCGCGGCGATCACCGGCTCGTCGCTGGCGTTCGCCTCGCCGGCGGCCAGGGCGGTGGCGGCCATCGCCCAGCTCCGGGGGCTGGGCCAGCCGCGCCCGGCCCGCTCCGGGGAGTCCGGGACGTCGAGCAGCAGTTCCGGCCGGACCCGCAGGAACTCCCCGATCCTGGCCTTCGCGGCGGCCACCTGGGCGGGGGTGGGGGCCGTGGGT
>NZ_AGVX02000795.1 GCF_000239155.1 Actinoalloteichus spitiensis RMV-1378 | reverse complement strand
GGGCGTGACCGGACTGGTCACGCCCCACCGCCTCGGGAAGGACGCGCTTGCGGGGCCGGGGGCGGCGGACCGGCGCGGGTGGTCCGCCCGGGCGCCGCCGTGACGTGGTTCGTCAGCTCATCCGGTCACCGGGTGATGTCCGGGAACCGGAGTGGGTCGGGGTGCGTGACCGCCGCCGGGGCCGGGATCGCTCGGCCCCGCACCGCCGGGGCGCTCGCCTCCGCCCTCGGGATCGCCGGGGCCGGACGACCCGCCGTCGGGCCGCTCACCGGGGTTCTCCTCGCCCGGTGGCTCGGGGGTCTGGCCTCCTTCGCCCGGCTCCTCCGGCCCAGGGCCGGTGTTCCCGGCGTCGCCGCAGGTCGCGGAGGCGACATCGATCGTCTGGAGTCCGGCCACCCGGATGGACAGCGCGGTGACCGTCAGCGTCCCGTCCTCGTTCTCCACCTGCTTGTTGAGCAGCACCTCCGCGATCCCGGGCACCTGGACCCCGGTGTTCGGGCCGGCACCGGCCTCCAGGGCCACCCCGCCCAGGGAGGCGCCGACAACGGTCGAGCTGCCCTGGCCGTTCTCGCACTGGGCGGTGATGACGTCGGCGTTGAGGTCGGCGAGCCCGAGGTCGAGCAGGGACACCTCGCCCAACCCGACCCGCAGGTCCGTCACGCTCGCCCTGGCGTGCCCCTCACCGACGGCCGAGGTCAACGCCCCGACGCGCACCAGGTTCAGCGGGACCCCGACGTCGGCGACGGACCTCTCCTGGTAGCCGGCCGAGCTGTCGAGGTGGGGCAGGGGTTCCACGGTGAGCAGGCCGCGAGCCGACAACGCGAAGGCCGAGCTGGGGTTCTGCTCGGCCTGGGCGACCGGTACGAGGGCCAGGCTGGCGCTCACCGTGGCGGCGAGCACCCCGAGGGTGGCTGTCGTTCTGCTGGGCACGGGTTGGCGTTCCTTTCTGAGGGGTCCGATGGTGTGACCGGAGGGCGGGACGGGATCGGTGCGTGGGAGCTGGCTCACCGGACCAGGACGACCGTGCCCAGGGGCAGGGTGAGCAACAGGTCCAGGGCGTCGTCGGGCACCCGGATGCACCCGTCGCTGGTCTCGGTGCCGAACGGTGTCTCGTCGGGCCAGCCGTGGATCGCGACGGTGCCGGGCCCGCCCGCGTAGGTCTGGTGGGTGTCGGAGTGGGCGCCCAACGGCAGGGTGTAGGGGCTGAAGTCGCTGACGGTCTCCTCGATGGAGGCCATCAGGAAGGTGCGGCCGGTCGGCGTGGGGGCCTCGGCGCTGCCCACACCGACGGTCCACCGGCCGACCTCCTCGCCGCTTCGGGTGACGGTGAGGGCGAAGTCCGCGAGGTCGACGGTGACGAGGAAGTCGTTGCCCGCCTCCTCGAGCGCGTCCTCGACGTGCAGCCAGCCGGTGGATCCGTTC
>NZ_AGVX02000796.1 GCF_000239155.1 Actinoalloteichus spitiensis RMV-1378 | reverse complement strand
GGGCCCCGAGAGCGACGCTCTCGGGGCCCGCCGGAATCGGAATCACCGTTCACGTGGGTCCGGTGGGAAGGTGTGGCCGGAGACCGGGGGCAACGGCCTCCGACCTGCCCTTCCCGAACCACCGACCGGGACGACCGCCCGTGCCGGCCGACGCGTGCGCGTGGCGCCGGCCCACCCGGTCCGACCGCGACTTCCCGGTCGGTACGGCTCAGCTCTGGGACAGCCGGCTGCTGCCCTCCTCGTCACCGGTCACGTTCCGCAGCAGAACTGCGGTGTCCAGCGTGCTCAACGCTGGAGCCTGGGAGGTACGCGGGGGGATCCGCACCGCGTCCATGTTGTTGAGGGCGTCGATCTGCACCGCGTCGAGAGCGCCGCGCAGGGGGAGGTCGCTGGTGTTGGCGACGGGCAGCCGCACACCGGTCTCGTTGCTGCGACCGGTGGCGGCCGTGGCGAGCGCGGCCTGCCGAGGCTGGTTGGCGTTCCCCAGCGAGGCGGGCAGCAGCTGCTCAGCGCCCGAGATCTGGCCGACCTGGAGGTTCGGGCGGCCCACGTTCAGGTCAGGGAGCCCGTCCAGGCCGAGCTGGTTGGTGGGCAGGATGTTGGCGCGGCTCGCCACCTCGCCCTCGGGGCGCACGGCGGGCAAGGCGACACCCACCGAGGTCAGGTCGGACAGGCTCGGCAGCCCGTTCTCCGAGTTCAGCTGGCCGATCTCCGGGAACTCGGGGAGTTCGGTGGGCAGCAGCAGCCCCCAGGACAGCGACCGCAGCGGGTCGAGGATCGACAGTTCGGCGTCGAGGTCCTTGGTGAACTGGCCCAGGGCGGGGGCCGGAACGCTGCTCAGCTCGCCACTGCCGACCTCCGGCAGCACCGCCCCATCGGCGGCTCCCACGCTGGGGAACTCGACGGTGGGCCGGTCGTCGATGAAGGGGTCGAGGTCGGCGCCCTCCCCCGCGTCCCGGGCCTGGGGCACGGCGGGCAGGGCCACTCCGCTGGCGTCGCCCAACCCGGCGAGCAGTCCCATCCCCGGCAGCACGCTGGCCTTCGACAGGGCGCTGGTGCGGACGAACTCGCTGATCTCGGGAATCCTCGGCAGCTCGCCCGCGTCGGGCAGCTGTTCGCCCCAGACGACCAGCGGATCCCTGTCCTCGGTCTCCGGCGGGTGTCCCTGCCCGAGCGCGGATCGGATGACCTCGGTGGGAACCCCGTTGAGGGTCAGCAGTGAGCCGTCTGGCAGGACGGAGGTGGTGACGTCCTCCGAGTCCGGCTCCGAGTGGTCGGCCGCGCCGCCCGCTTCCTCGCCGCGGGGGTCGGCGGCGAGGGCGGCGCGCACGTCGCGGAGCGACAGTTCCGTGGTCTTGGAGTTGTCCGCCGGCTGCTCGTGGGAGCCCGCGAAGATGTCACCGGCCAGCACGCGGTAGAGCCCGCTGAACAACCGCCCGCCGGGAAGCCCGTCCAGCGCCGCCGTGTCGGCGAGGGGCCGCCAGTACTCGGCGGCCTCCTGGTGTTGGCTGTACTGGCTTTCGTCGAGGTGGTTCAGCGCTGCGTCGTCGGCAGCGGGCATGGCCATGTTCGTCCTGCTTTCGTTTCGGGGTGCACGGTCGTGGTCGGGACGGAGGTCGTCGGCGCCGTCGGTGGGAGACGCGGCGGTCGCGAGCGGCTCGATGAAGTGCCGGGTGGGCTCTCCGACGGCCGCGGATCCGGCCGGGGCGACCACCCGGCCCAGCGGCATGGTGACCTCGGCGGCGTTCTCGCCGTGTGGCAGCGGAATCGTGCCGGTCAGTGGAGAGCTCGGCCGGTCGGGGCAGCACTCGGCCGCCGCCGCGGTACCGCCCTGGCCGACGATCAGCAGGCCGCTGGTGACGAGGGCTGCCTGCACGCCACGCTTCGCCCAGGACTGCATGGGGGCTCCTTCCGTTTCGCTTGCCCGAGGGGGAGGGGGTCAGGTGGTCGAACCAGTGCGCACCGTCAGGGGAAGTGGTTCGGCCACCCAGTTCGGCGGGGCAGCGGCAAGAGAAGGCGCTCAGAGCGCGATGCCGCCTGCCCAGGGGGTGGTGGCTCGCGGACTCAACACGGAAGACCTCGCACGGACTGGTGAGAACCAGCGCACCGCAGAGGGGTGCTGAATCCGCGCGAGGTATCAGTCAGGGGTGACGCCGGGCTGCTCCGGCTGCTCCGCGGCGACGCCCTGCGCGATCGGCTGGACGGCGAGGCCGGGAGCGAGGAGCTGGGCGTTCACCGTCGGAACGACGTAGCCCAGCATGAGGGCACCCGGTCCGGACGGCGAGGCGCTCGCCGAGGAACCAGCGGGTGCCGGGTGGGTGGCGGGTGCCGGGGAGGCGCCCCGGGGCAGGTGGGGTGAGGAGGTGTGCTGCTCACCGTGCTGCTGGTCCGCGCGCTGCCCGTGGGGCGCCGGGGCGCCGGCGGCATAGGGGGACACGCCGTCGCCGTCCACCGCGCTCGAAGAGCGCCCGGTACGGGGATCCGAGGAGGGGTCCTCCGCATCGCGGGCCTCGTCGGTGTCGTCGTCCTCGTCGGGCCTGTCCTGCGCCGGACGGTCGCCGAGCCGCTCCGCGTCCTCGGCACCGGGAGCCTGACCTGAACCGGTGGCGTCACCCGCCGGGTTCTCCTGGGCCGGGCCGTCGCCAGGGAGCACCGCGCCCACCAGGCCGTCCTTGCCGATGGGCAGCGGGAGCAGCCCTCCCCCGGAGGCCCCGGCGGAGTCGTCGTGCTCGGCGTCGTCCCGTCCGCCGGTCAACACGGCGCCGGACAGCCGGTCCACCACGGAACCGACCGGCCTGACGACACGGCCCAGCGTGCTCTCCCGGGCGTCCTCCGCCGACTCGCCCTCCTCCGGAGCGGAGTGGGCTGACGCGGACCCGGCCTCGCCGGCGACGAGCCGGTGGGAAGCCCCGAGAGTGGCCCGCGCCCAGTTCGTCG
>NZ_AGVX02000797.1 GCF_000239155.1 Actinoalloteichus spitiensis RMV-1378 | reverse complement strand
CGGCGCCCCCACCGAGCCGTACCACTCCCGCCGCTGCCGTCGGGTGCGGAACTGGTGGTTCGCGTAGACGCCGACGGCCGCCGGCAGACCGAGAGCCAACGGCACCCAGACCAGGGCCGGCCAGCCCAGGCCGAGTCCGAGCACCAGCGGCACCATCGCGGCGATCAGGCCGATGGCCCCGATCCGGGACAGTTCTTCGCTGTTCATGCGAGTGTCTCCTCAGCGCGTCGGTCGGCCCCCAGCGGGCACAGACCCTGCGCGCGGTTGATGTGGTGGTGGAGAGCGCGGGCCACGTGGGTCCGCTGTGCGGTGTTCCCCTCGGCTCCCGCCCGGCCCAGCGCCCACCGCCGGGCGGTGAGGTAGAGCGGGTTTAACGCAGCCGCCTCCTCGGCGGCGTCCACCAGGACCGGGAGGAGCGGTTCGCGCCGCGTGTCCTCCGCCACCGCCGCGAGCCAGTCCGATGCCGAGGGCTCCCACCCGGACTCCGGTTCGTGGGAGAGGACCAGCGCCCAGCAGCGCACCAGGTTCTGCCGAACTTGGGTCTCCGCGAGCAGTGGGCGGGCGCGCCCACGTGGGTCGGTGAGCCGGCGTGGTTCGGCGACCCGGAGGAACAGCTGGAGGTCGCCGTGCAGGTGGGGGCCGCCGGTGCCCAGCTCCGAGGACAGCCGGTCGAGGAGGCGGCGCAGGAAGCGGTGGTCCTCCGCGAGGGTGTGCAGCGCGTCCCTGGCCGAGGCGACGACGTCGTCCTCCTGGTGCCGGGTGAGGTGGTGCAGGCGGACCAGGGCCTGGTCGGGGTGGTCGGGCACGATGGCCTCGACGCACAGCCGGATCAGGACCTGGGCGAGGTCCTTCGGCAGCTCCCTGTCCCGGGACCACTGGTAGATCTTCTGCCGGAAGCGCCACCCGGCGCGTTGGTCGGACAGCCCGTGGTCCAGTGCTCGTCCCACCTGCGGGAGCAGCGGAGGGGGACGCCGGGACTCGCCGCGATCAGCCCAGTACCGCACGAGGGAGAACAGGCCCTCCCAGTCCTCCGTGCTGATGCACTGCTTGGCGAAACGGGTGACCACGAGGTCGCGGTCCCGCCCGGTGAGGCCCTGGAGCCGCAGGGTGGAGTCGATCCAGTCGCGGAACTCGCGGCGCAGCTCCGGGAAGTACCGCCAGAAGTGGGTGAGGACGGCGGACCCGTAGGCGAGGGTGGAGAACCCGGTGACCCGACCGTCCTTGGTGACCGCCTTGACCGCCGCCAGCCGCTCGGCGAGGTCGGCGCGTTCGAGGACGTGGGTCTCCTCGGGCGGGTAGCGGAGTTTCGCGAGGAGGCCGGCCGCCGCGTGGTGCACGGGTTCCAACCTGGCTCCCTCCAGCAGCGCGGCGGCGAGGAGGAGCGCCCGGAAGTGGGCGGAGGGGTTGCGGCGTACCTGCTGAGCGACGTCGTCCCCATGCCCGTCCAGGGCGTTCAACGCCTGCCCGAGGAGCTTTCCTAACGGCAGGTCCGCCGAGGCCCGGTGCTGGGCATCCCGGACGAGCTGGGCCAACTTCGCGAGCTGGCGCATGGGATCGGACGTGAAGTGGGAGCGCAGTCGAGGATCGTCGAGGTCCGCGTCGGAGAACGCGATCCCGCCGGCCCGCAGGTGGCTCGCGAGCACGGCTCGCGCGTTGGGGCGTCCCAGCGTGACCAACAGCGGCCGTGACTCGTCCCGCATCTGGGAGAGCTGGTCCTCGTTGAGGACCACGACCAGGCGGGCTTGCCGGTCCCGGAGCGTGGTGCGGAACGAGTCCAGCCAGGACAGCAGCTCGGCCGGGTCGTCCGGTGGTCGGCTGGCCAGGTCCCACAGCAACCGTTCTCCCGGCTGGATCGCATCCGGGTCGAGGACCTCCTTCGGGTCGAGGGCCGCCCCCTCCGCCTCGGAGGAGCTTGCCGGGAGCTCCCGGTAACGGGCGCGTTCGTCGTCGTCGCGGTGCAGCAGCATCTGCGCGGCGCTGCGCCGGCCCACCCCGGCCGGGCCGGTGAGCAGGACCATGCCCTCCAGCGCCAGCCGGTCCGCCGCCCGGGCGTGGTTGGGCGGTGCGACGAAACGGTCCGCCAGCTGGCGCAGGTGGTCCCGGCTGATGTGCCGGGGGTCGTGGCTGATGCCGACCCGCCCGTCCGGCCGGATCACGAACATCGTGCCGTTGTTGACCAGGTCCGCGTGGTTGTGCACCTCGTCGCCGTAGGTCTGGTGGGTGCCGCCGTGGTTGTGGCCGATCAGGGTGGCGCCGTCCCCGGTGATCCCCTGGCCGCCGTCGAAGGCCGGCGCGGCCGGCGGCGGCCCGGGGGGTGCCGGTGCGGCGGTCGCGTCGCCCGCCGGCCT
>NZ_AGVX02000798.1 GCF_000239155.1 Actinoalloteichus spitiensis RMV-1378 | reverse complement strand
GACCACGGCGGCGCCGCCGGCGGCCGGTGAGCCGATCGACGCTCCGGCTGCCCGACCGAGGTGGGGAGAGCAGATGGACGACGGCGGGCTCGGGTCCGTGCGGGACAGCTTCCGCGACTTCGCGCACCGGCAGGCCGCGGGGGTGTCACCGCTCTACGCCCACCTCGCCGAGAACGCCGCCGACGACGACGAGGTGCTCCGGACGGTGGCCGGTCTGCCCTCGGAACAGCCCCGTCCCGAGGCCCTGTTCGCGGCGGCGCACCGGTTGCTGACCGCCGAGCCCTGGTTGCCGCTGGCCGGTTACTACCCGGACCTCGGTGGTACCTCGGGGCCCGACGGCTCGACGTGGCCGCTCTTCCGGGAGTTCGTCCTGGCCCGGTCCGAGCGGATCGGCGCGCTCGCGGCCAGCCACCCGGTGCGGCACAACGAGATCACCAGGGCCGCGCTGCTCTACCCGGCCCTGGCCGTGCTGGCCTCGGAGACCAGGAAGCCACTGGGGCTGGTGCACCTCGGCGCCGAGGCGGGGCTGCTGCTCGGCGTCAACCACTACCACCACCGCTACCAGGGCGCCGAGGTCGGCGAGCTGTCCGCCGGTCCCGCCGCAGCACGGGTCCGGTTGCGGTGCGCGCTCGAACTGGCTCCCGGCGCGAGGTTCCCCGCTCTCCCCAGGTCACTGCCGCTCGCCGCCACGATCGGGGTGGATTCGCGGCCACCGAACCTGGACGACGACGAGGATGTCGCCTGGTTGGAGGCATGTGTGTGGGCCGACCAACCCGACTGGTTGGCCAAGATGACCTTGGGTTTCGCCGCGCAGCGTAAGAACCCACCCGAAATGGTGAGCAGCGATCCGGTGGCGGGTATCGCCACGGCGATCAACAGGGTTCCCCCGGATGCGGTTCCCGTGGTGCTGACCAGCGATCCCTGGTGGGCGGAACCGGCCACCGCGACCGTGCACCTCACCGCGCTGGCCACCGAGCTGGCGACCCTCGGCCGGCAGCGTCCACTGTGGTGGCTAAGCCATGACCCGCTTCACG
>NZ_AGVX02000799.1 GCF_000239155.1 Actinoalloteichus spitiensis RMV-1378 | reverse complement strand
GGGCCCGCCGTCCCGTCGCCACGAGCAGCTGGTCGGCGGCGACCTCACGACCGTCGGAAAGGTGCAGGAGGATCCCTCCCCCGCTCCCGCTGACCCGCTCCAACTCCGTTCCCAACAGCAGTTCGACCCCCGAGGAGCGCAGCCCCTCCGCCACCAGGTCCCCAGCGAAGGGCTCGAAGCGGTGCAGCACCCGCTCCCCCTTGACCACCATCACGACCTGCGAGCCCAGGGAGGCGAAGGCCTGCGCCAACTCCGTGCCGGCCACCCCTCCGCCCAGCACCGCGAGGCGGTTGGGCACGGTGCGCGCACTCGTCGCGTCGCGCGTGGTCCACGTGGGAACGTCCGCCAAGCCCGGGACGGGAGGGGTGACCGGCTGGCTCCCGGTGCACAGGATGACCGCGTGCCGCGCCACCACCTCGCGTCGGTCCTCGCCGGAGACGACCTCCAGCCTCCGCTCACCCACCAGGCGGGCCCGGCCGCGCAGGACCGTGAGCCCGGCGCCCTCCGCCCACTCGACCTGCCCCCGGTCGTCCCAGTGGGAGGTGAAGGAATCCCGGTTGGCCAGGACCTCGGCCACGTTCAGGCCCGCCCCGGCGGCCGCACGCGCCCCGGGGACGCGACGGGCGGCGGCCAGCGCCTGCCCTGGTCGGAGCAACGCCTTGCTGGGCATGCACGCCCAGTAGGAGCACTCCCCGCCGAGCAGCTCCGCCTCCACGATGGCGGAGCGAAGACCACCGGCCGCCGCGCGGGCGGCGGCGTTCTCGCCGACCGCCCCGCCGCCGACGACCACCACGTCGAACTCGTCCCTGCCCGCTGCCATGCCCGACACCTCATTCCCTCGACCGCCCGGCGTTCCGCGCTCACCCCCGTCGTCACCCGCCCGGCCCCGCACGGCCGGCGCCGGCGTCAGCCCGGTTCGCCACGCCGTTTGCGGTGCAGGACCCAGCCGAAGTCGACGATCGCGACGACCGCCAGCACGACGAGGACGACACCGAAGGCCACGAACCCGTTGAGCAGGAGCAGCACACCGACGACGCCGCAGAAGAGCACGCCGAACCCGGCCAGCCACAGCCGGAGGGTCAACGCGCTGCGGGCGGGCGCCGCCCCGCCGAACCCGCCGGTCGGATCGTGGTAGTCGTACAACCCGCGCTCGTAGTCCTCCCGCGTCCGGCGCTTCCTCGACCCGTCGTCATCCCGGTGTGTCATGGTCCTCGGCTACCCGCGCGCACGGCGGTCGATACCTCCCCGGACTCGTGGTTCCGGGCGCGTGCCCGAGCGGCCGCGCCGGTAGCGGCGCAACCCTTTCGGGGTGCCCGGGTGTGTTCTCGGGCGTCCGGCGGCCAGCCGGCGAGTCCGCCGGGCACGGACGGCGGCGGAGCGTCCGCTCCTGGTTCCCGGGGCTCACCTGTCCGGGGAGCGGGGGGCGCTGTCGGCGGGGCCACGGGGGGAGGCC
>NZ_AGVX02000800.1 GCF_000239155.1 Actinoalloteichus spitiensis RMV-1378 | reverse complement strand
CGGTCAGGCGGCCGCCGGCTCCGAGCCCGGTGCCGGCCGGGCCACGGCGGTGGGAGGCGGCTCGGGACCCGCGCCCGGCACGGACTTCGAGCCGGTGACGCCGAACACCGAGGATGCGGTGGTGGTCCCGGCCGGGTACCGGCAGCAGGTGGTCATCCGCTGGGGCGATCCGGTGGTCGCGGACGCGCCCCGGTTCGACTTCGACCGCCAGACGGCCGCAGCGCAGGAGGCGCAGTTCGGGTACAACTGCGACTTCGCCGGCCTGGTCCCCCGGGACGCGCTGGGGCAGGACAACTGGCTGGTCGTCAACCACGAGTACACCACCGAACCGGAGATGTTCCGGGGCTACGACCCGGACCACCCGACCGAGGAGCAGGTGCGTGTCGGCTGGGCCGCGCACGGCATGTCGGTGGTGCGGGCGCTGCGGGACCCGGTCGCCGGCGGCCTGCGGGTGGTGCCCAGCCGGTACGGCCGCCGCATCACGGTCCGCACCCCCTTCGCGCTGACCGGGCCGGCGGCGGGCAGCGAGCTGCTGCGGACGTCCGCCGACCCGACCGGGCGCACCGTGCTCGGCACGCTGAACAACTGCGCCGGCGGTGTCACGCCCTGGGGCACCGTGCTCTCGGGCGAGGAGAACTTCAACCAGTACTTCGCCAACGCCGACCAGGTGACGGATCCGGTGGTCGCGGAGCGGTTGGCCCGCTACGGCATCAGCGGCGGAGCCAGCACCCGCAAGTGGGAGCGGTTCGACGACAGGTTCGACCTCGCGGTCGAACCGAACGAGGTCAACCGGTTCGGCTGGGTGGTCGAGGTCGACCCGAGCGACCCGGACTCGACCCCGGTGAAGCACACCGCGCTGGGCCGGTTCAAGCACGAGGGCGCCACCATCAGACTGACCGAGGACGGCCGGGCGGTGGCGTACCAGGGGGACGACGAGCGCTTCGACTACCTCTACAAGTTCGTCTCCCGGGGGCGGGTGGTGCCCGGGAACACGCGGGCGGCCCGGCGGCACAACATGCGGTTGCTCGACGACGGGACCCTCTACGTGGCGAGGCTGACGGGGGACAGCCCCGCCGAGGAGATCGACGGCTCGGGGGCGTTGCCCGCCGACGGCGAGTTCGGCGGGACCGGCGAGTGGATCCCGCTGGCCAGGGGAGACCGGTCCTTCGTCCCGGGCATGACCGCCGAGGAGGTGTACGTCTTCACCCGCCTGGCGGCCGACCGGGTCGGCGCGACGAAGATGGACCGGCCGGAGGACGTGGAGGCGAACCCGGTCACCGGGCGGGTGTACGCGGCGTTGACGAACAACGGCGACCGGGGCGCCGCCGGCAGCGCCGGCCCGGACGAGGCGAACCCGAGGGCGGGCAACAAGCACGGTCACGTGCTGGAGTGGGAGGAGGCCGGCGGGGACGCGGCCGCGACCGCGTTCCGCTGGCGGTTGCTCCTGGTCTGCGGCGACCCGGAGTCGCCGGACACCTACTTCGCCGGTTTCGACAAGAGCCAGGTGAGTCCGATCAGCAGCCCGGACAACCTGACCTTCGACGACCACGGCAACCTGTGGATCTCCACCGACTCGACCGGAGCGCTCGGCAGCAACGACGGGCTGTACGCGGTCCCCACCGAGGGCGAACGGCGGGGCGAGCTGAAGCTGTTCCTCACGGTCCCCCGGGGCGCGGAGGCGTGCGGACCGGTCGTCACCGAGGACCTCGTCACGGTCTGCGTCCAGCACCCGGGGGAGATCGACGGCTCCAGCGCGGAACGGCCGGGCTCGGACTGGCCGGACCGTGGTGGGGCGAACCCCCGTCCGTCGGTGGTGGGGGTGTGGCGCACCGGCCCGGGTGGGCGGGGAGTCGGCCGGATCGGCCGGTGACGAGCCGGGGCGCCCCCGGTTCGGGGCGGGGGCGCCCCATCCACCCCGACCGCGTTCCCCCAGGTCCGCCCTGGAGCGGGCTGGCAGGAGCCGGCGCGTCCCAGGGCTGCCCCCTGCGGGGACGGGTCCGGTTCCCGGACTCGGTCGGACGCCGTGGTCCCGGGGCGAATACCGTCGGGCCATGACTTCCACTCGTCCTCTTGCCCTGATCACCGGCGCCTCCCGGGGGGTGGGCGCCGCCGTCGCCCGGGAGTTGGCGCCGACGCACCGGCTGCTGCTGGGCGGCCGGGACACGCCGGCGCTCCACGAGACGGTGGCAGCCCTGGAGGGGGCGGAGCCCTTCGCCGTGGAGCTGACCGACTCGGCTTCGCTGGCGGACGCGGTGCGCGGCATCGACCAGCTCGACGTCCTGGTGCACAGCGCGGGAGTCGCCGAGATCGGTGCCATCGCCGACCAGGGGGGTGAGGTCTGGCGGCGGACGATGGAGGTGAACGTGATCGCCGTCGTGGAGCTGACGAGGCTGCTGCTGCCGGCGCTGCGCGCGGCCGGGGGGCACGTGGTCCTCGTCAACTCGGGAGCGGGCCTGCGGCCGCCGAACCCCGGCTGGGGTTCCTACGCCGCCAGCAAGCACGCGCTGCGCGCCTTCGCGGACGCGTTGAACGCCGAGGAACGGGAACACGGTGTTCGCGTCACCTCCGTCTTTCCGGGGCGGGTGGCGACGGACATGCAGCGCCAGGTGCGGGCGGCGGAGGGGACCGACTACGTGCCGGAGCACTACCTGCGGCCGGAGACGGTGGCCAGGGCGGTCGGCCAGGCCCTGTCGACACCGGCGGACGGGCTGACGACGGAGATCGTGTTGCGCCCGGCCTGATCAGCGCGGTGCGCCGGCGGCCTCGCTCGCCGGGCCGGCGCCCGGACGGGCGCACGAGGGTGTTCCGGCTGGGGACGGGCGCGTTCGACCAGGGCCGCGACCGCTCGCCCCGGCCGGGGACGGGCGCGTCCGGGTCGGCGGTGTGCCGGGGACGCGCGTACCGGTGGTGCGGCGTGGGGACGCGGGCGTCCGGTCGGGCGGTTCGTCCGCGTCGTCGGGAGCGCGGCGCCGGTCCGGGGGCGGGGAGTGCCCCGCCGCTTCGCCGGGGGCGCCGAACCGGACGGGCACCGGGAGGAAGGTGGCTGCCGGTGCCGTCACGACGGACGTCCCGGAACCCGCGTCCATTCCCGGAATCGTCGCCTGCCGGGGCGGGCGGTGTGCTCGCTGCTCAACGGAAGGGTGACCCGGACAGTGGAAGACCCCGCGGTGCTGCCAGGTCGGGGGTCCGCCAGCACCGCAGGGTCACAATGCTCATCGTAGGACCACCCGAACGTGTTACACCCACGGACGTTGTGAGTCACGTCACCGATTGCGGTTGGGGGTGGTCCCCGGGGTCAGCGCTGGATGGTCTCGTGGCGCTGCTGGATCATCAACAGCTCGTCGCGCAGCGCCGGGCTGCTCGTGGCGTTGTCGATGGCGCGCTGGATCGCGCGGCGGCCACGGTTCCGGGCACGGCGGGCTCGAAGGGTGGCGGCGATGTTCATGGTGATCGTGACCTCTTTGTGTGTTGACTTGATGTTCGATTCCTATTATGGCCCATCTCGAGGCAGGATTCACCCGATTCATCGGTGACATGGTCCACATGCCGAAGATTGTCCGGCCGCTAACGTTCTGGGCCGGACGACCGATACCCAGGTAATAGCGTCCACCCGGTGCGGCGCTCCGCCGGACCGCCCGGACCCCGACCGGGGAGGCGGAACGGCGAGCCCTGGCCCGCCGCAGCGGGGTCGTGGCTTCCCTGCCCCCGCACCGTGGTCGCCCGCGGCCGGCCGGCTCCCGCCGGACCGTTGCGCGCGGGCGGCGACCACGGTTGGGTGGACCTCGTGACTGAGGTAGTGACCCACGGGTCGGGAGAAGCGGTCCGGATCGCCGACCGGGCGTGGCTGGGGGGCACCCTC
>NZ_AGVX02000801.1 GCF_000239155.1 Actinoalloteichus spitiensis RMV-1378 | reverse complement strand
TCGAGGCCATGGACCTCGACCCCGCCGCCCGGGTCTTCCAGTTCGTGTCGCCCAGCTTCGACGTCGCCGTCGCCGACGTGCTGATGTCCCTGGCGGCCGGAGCCACCGTGGTACTACCGACCGCCGCGCGGTCCGACGGCACCGAACTGGTGGAGATGCTGCGCGCCGAGCGGATCTCCCACGCGATGCTGCCCGCCGTCCTGCTGGCCGCCGCTCCTGACACCGAGGTGGAAACGCTCAGGACCGTCGTCTCCGGCGGAGAGGCCCTGGGCGCGGACACCGCCGCCCGCTGGGCGCGCGGCCGGCGTTTCCTGAACGGTTATGGGCCGAGTGAGACGACG
>NZ_AGVX02000802.1 GCF_000239155.1 Actinoalloteichus spitiensis RMV-1378 | reverse complement strand
GCGGCCGCGGGGCGGCCGCCCCGCCAGGTCCGCCGTGCTCGGCGGACGGCGCGCTCGCGGACGGTCCGCCGCGCCCGGCCCTCCTCCGGCAGGCGGGCGCGATCCGGAGGCCCGCCCGCGGCGTGGCGAGACGGATTCCCGGACCGGATCGGGCGTGCTGCCGCCCGCCGGCCCCGGTTGCTCCGAACGGCGCTCCGTTGGCGGTCGACCGCTCGCGCGTGCTGCTCCGACCGGTCGCCGTCCCCGCGCCCGGCCGGCGCAGCCGCAGGGGGCGAACGGAGAGTAACAGCGGTTGACCTGGGGTGATGGTCTCCTGGTCACGGGGGCACGACCGGAGCTGCCGGCAGCGTTCCCACCCACGCGAACGTAAGGTGAGGACATGGCGCGTGCGCAATTCGGTGCGGAGACCTCGACCGGGGGCGAGTTCGTCCGTCAGCCGAACAGGTTCACCCACCGGATCACGGCGGACGGGTCCTCCCCCTGGCCGGTGGAGGCGGGGCGGTACCGGCTCATCGTGTCCCTGGCCTGCCCGTGGGCGCACCGGGCGCTGATCGTGCGTCGCCTGCTCGGCCTCGAACAGGCGATCTCGCTCGGGGTGGTGGATCCGATCCGGGACGAGCGCGGCTGGCGCTTCAGCCTGGACGAGGGCGGCCGCGACCCCGTGCTCGGGATCGAGTACCTCTCCGAGGCGTACCTCGCCACCGACCCGGACTTCCAGGGGCGGGTGACCGTGCCCTGCCTGGTGGACGTGCGCACCGGGCAGGTGGTCACCAACGACTACCCCCGGATCACCCTCGACCTCAGCACCGAGTGGCGGGAACTGCACCGGCCCGGTGCGCCCGACCTGTACCCCGCGCCGTTCCGGGCCGAGATCGACCAGGTGAGCGAGCCGATCTTCCGGAACGTGAACAACGGGGTGTACCGCTGCGGGTTCGCCACCTCGCAGGAGGCGTACGAGGCCGCGTTCCACGACCTCTTCGGCGAGCTCGACCGGCTGTCCAACCGGCTCCTCGGCCAGCGCTACCTGGTGGGCGACTCGATCAGCGAGGCCGACATCCGGCTGTTCACCACCCTGGTCCGCTTCGACGCCGTCTACCACGGCCACTTCAAGTGCAACCGGCAGAAGCTCAGCGAGCTCCCGGTGCTCTGGGCCTACGCCAGGGACCTGTTCCAGACCCCCGGGTTCGGCGAGACGGTGAACTTCGACCACATCAAGCGGCACTACTACCAGACCCACGAGCAGCTCAACCCGAACCGGATCGTGCCGGCCGGCCCCGACCTCACCCGCTGGCACGACCCCCACGGCCGCGCCTCGCTCGGGGGGACGCCCTTCGGGGAGGGCACGCCGCCCACCGGGCTCTCACTGATCTGACGACGAGCGCGCCGCCACCGGGACCTCGGCAGCGCGGCGGCGCCCGCCGGTGCCCGTCCGCCACCCGCGGAGGACGGCGG
>NZ_AGVX02000803.1 GCF_000239155.1 Actinoalloteichus spitiensis RMV-1378 | reverse complement strand
GTGGGCGGGGGAGACCGCCCGGGGTGCCCGGGCGGCCGGTCCGGGCCGAAACCGCGCTCACCACGTCACCCGCAGCTCGACCGGCCCCCGCATGACCAACCCCCGCCGCCACCTGATCTCCTCGGGCGGGTCGGCCAGCGCCAAGGTGGGGAAGGCCCGCAGCATTTCACTCAGGGCGATCCGCAGTTCCATCCGGGCGAGGTGCGCGCCCAGGCAGTAGTGCGGGCCGTAGCCGAAGGCCAAGTGCGGGTTGCGATGGCGGAGGAGGTCCAGCTCGTCCGCCTGGTCGAAGATCCGTTCGTCCCGGTTGGCCGCCGCCGTCGAGGCGAACACCGCCTCGCCCGCCCGGATCACACCCCCCGCCACCTCGACGTCCTCCGTCGCGACCCGGGGGAGGATGACCCCGTTGACCAGCGGTACGTACCGGAGCAACTCCTCCACGGCCTGGGGGACCAACTCGGGGCGCCGCTGGAGGAGCTCCCAGCGGTGACGATCCCGCAGCAGGAGGAAGCAGGAATCCCCGATCTGGTTCACGGAGGTCTCGTGGCCGGCGATCAGCAGCACCGAGGCGAACATCACCAGTTCGTCCTCGCTGAGCTGGTCGCTCTCCCCTGGCCCCGGTGTGGCGTCGCGGGCGGCGACGAGGTCGGCGATCAGGTCGTCGTGCGGGGCGCGGCGGCGGGCGGCGATGAGGTGGCGGAAGTACTCCTTCATCTCCTCCAACGCCACGACGGCCTCCTCGGGGGAGTGCGCCGTGGTGGCGAGGATCGTGTCGGACCAGGGCAGGAAACGCGCGCGGTCCGCGTAGGGGACGCCGAGCATCTCGCAGATGACCAGCACCGGGAACGGCAGGGCCAGCCCCTGGACCACATCTCCGGGTGGCCCCGCCTCACGCAGCGCGCCGATCAGCTCGGTGGCGATCCGCACGGCTTGGGGGCGGAAGGACTCGAGGCGGGACACGGTGAAGGCCGGGGTGGCGAGGCGGCGCAGCCGGGTGTGCTCCGGCGGGTCGAGCCCCGCGAGGGTGTCGACCGGTTTCCCCACCGCCGTCATGCGGGGCACGTTGTCGGTGGCGGCCGCCACGGCGCTGAAGCGGGGGTCCGACAGGACGAGCTTCACGTCCTCGTACCGGGTGACCAACCAGCCCTCGTCGCCGTAGCGCAGCTTGATCCGGCTCAGCGGGCGTTCGCGTCGGGCCACCGCGAAATGGGGGTCGATCTCGAGGGCGTCCATCTCCTCGAGGAAGCACACCCCGGAGGCGTCTTCCTGGCTCATCGTCTTGTCTCCTGACCGGAACGGGTGCGAGGGACTCTCGTGGTGCTCACCACGAGACGGGGAGGGCGGTCGGCCCGCGCGCCACCAGGCCGGTGCGCCAGGGCACGTCATCCCTGGGCGTGGCCAGCCGCAGCGAGGGGAGCGCCCGGACCAGCTCGGCCAACGCCACCTGGAGCTCGAGGCGGGCGAGGTGCGCCCCGAGGCAGTAGTGCGGCCCGTGCCCGAAGGCCACGTGCTGGTTGTGGACCCGGGTGAGGTCGAAGGTGTCCGGGTCGTCGAAGACCCGCTCGTCGCGGTTCGCCGAGGGGATGGAGACGAACACCGCCTCACCCGCGCGGATCGTGCCGCCCGCGATCTCGACGTCGCTGACCGCCACCCGGGGCAGCGTCACCCCGTTGATCAGCGGCACGAAGCGCAGCAGCTCCTCCACGGCGCGGGTGACCAACCGAGGGTTCGCCACCAGCTGCTCCCACCGGGACCGCTCCTCCAACAGCAGGAAGCAGGACGCGCCGATCTGGTTGATCGAGGTCTCATAGCCGGCGATGAGCAGCAGGACCGCGAACATCACCAGCTCCTCCTCGCTGAGCTGGTCCGCCTCCCCCGGCTCGGGGGCGGAGTCGCGGGCGGCGACGAGGTCGGCGAGCAGGTCGTCGTGCGGGGCGCGGCGTCGTGCGGCGATGAGGTGGCGGAAGTACTCCTTCATCTCCTCCAGCGCCTGGGCGGACTCCGCTCCGCTGAGCCCCGAGGTCGAGAGCACGGACTCCGACCAGGGCACGAAGCGGGAGTGGTCCTCGTAGGGAACGCCGAGGACCGTGCAGATCAACCGGACCGGGAACGGGAGCGCGAAGTGCCGTACGAAGTCGGCCGGTCGCCCGGACCTCGTCAGCTCGTCGAGGGTGTCCACTGCGATCCGGGTGGCCAGTGGGCGGAAGGTCGCGATGCGGCTGGCCCGGAAGGTGGGGGCGGCGAGCCGGCGCAGCCTGGTGTGTTCCGGCGGGTCGAGACCGGCGATCGTCTCGGCCGGTCGACCGGCGACGACGGTCATCCGGGGCACCCGGTCGCTGGCGGCGGCGGCCGCGCTGAACGCGGGGTGGGTCATCACCGTGCGCACGTCCTGGTAGCGGGTGACCAGCCAGCCCTCCCCGCCGTGGGGGAGCCGGATCCGGCTCAGCGGGCGATCCCGCCGGAACAGCGCGAACAACGGGTCGCTCTCGAGCGCCGGCACCTCGTTGAGGGTGAACACCGGGGTCCGGCCGCTCGGGTCCGGCGGGTGCGGAGCACCGCACGCCCGGTGCTCGGCCGGGCTCACG
>NZ_AGVX02000804.1 GCF_000239155.1 Actinoalloteichus spitiensis RMV-1378 | reverse complement strand
CGGTACTACGGTCGGGGGCGTGACGAGCCACTCCGAAGTCAGGGCGATCCGCCGAAGCGGGCACGCCACCCCTGGTGCGGCCGAACTCGCCAGCAGCCCCTTCCGGGTCGACCGCGACCGGGTCGCCAGCTCACCCTCGTTCGCCCGCCTCGGCGCGGTCACCCAGGTCGTCAGCTCCACGGGGAGTGGCCTGCTGGTGCACAACCGGCTGACGCACAGCCTGAAGGTCGCGCAGGTGGCCAGGGGGATCGCCGAACGCATCCACGCCGACGCGGGTCTCCACGCGGCCGTCGACCGGCTCGGCGGCCTGGACCTGGACGTGGTGGAGGCGGCGTCCCTCGCGCACGACCTGGGTCATCCGCCCTTCGGGCACCTGGGTGAACAGGTGTTGGACCGGCTCGCCCGGCACCGCTTCGGCCTGCCCGACGGTTTCGAGGGCAACGCCCAGACCTTCCGCATCGTCACCACCACCGACGCCGGCGGTCTGCTCACCCCGGGCCTGGACCTCACCGCGGCGGTCCGCGCCGCCCTGCTCAAGTACCCGTGGACCCGGCTCTCCTCCCCGCGCCCCCACCCCCGGACGATGCGGGTTCCGCCGCGAGGGGCGGCCG
>NZ_AGVX02000805.1 GCF_000239155.1 Actinoalloteichus spitiensis RMV-1378 | reverse complement strand
CTGGTGGGTGCTCCCGGTTCTCCTCCACCCACTTTTTTTGTGCGCGCCGAGGTGGGTGGGGTCGCCTGGCGCGGGTAGTTACGGTGGACCAAGCCATCGGTGTTCGTCTAGGAGGACAGGTGTCCACGTCAGGGGAAGGCCCCGCCGACCGCGATCGTTCGTCCGGTCCACGCTATGGCAACGGGGGTGGCCGGCAGGACCGGCCGCGCCGCGAGCGTGGCGAGGGAGGCGACCGGGGATTCCGCACGGACCGCTCCCGCGACCGGCGCTCCGGTGGGAACGGCGGATCCGGTGACCGCTCGCGCGGCGGGAACGAGCGGGGCCCCCGGGACGGCGAACGTCGGGGTGACCGGGGGTACTCCCCGCGCGGTGACCGTCGCCGGACCGGTGATCAGGGAGGTGCCGGCGGCCAGCGGCCCCGGGACGAGGGGCGCGGCCGGTTCGAGCGACGCCCCGCTGGAGAGGGTGACCGTCCCCGTCGCGGCCGTCCGGACGGGCGGCCCTTCCGGAACGACGGGCCTCCTCGGGGTGACCGCCGCTTTTCCGGTGGCGGCGCCGATCGGCGCCAGGACCGTGGCGACGACCGGGGTTCGCGCGGCTGGGAGCGCGGGGAGTCCCGCGACCGGCCCCGTGGTGGCAGCGGGTCCGGCGACCGGCACCAGGGCGGCGGGTTCCGACGGGACGGCTCCAGGGGCGAACGGCGCCCCGCAGGCGGGTCCGGCGGCGATCGGCCGCGCCGGCCCTTCGGTGACAGGCCGGGCGGTGCTCGACGCGACGACCGTGACGGCGGGTTCCGGGGCGGCGCGGACCGCCGGGGTGGCTTCAGGGATCGCGAACGGGATGCGCGTTCGTCCGAGGACCGTCCCCGGCGGCAGGGCCCGCCCGGTGGGCGGGGCGGCGACGACCGGCGGGAGTGGCGGCGCGACGACAACCGGGGTTTCCGGGCTGGGCCGAGGGACGAGGGCGACCGTGACCGGGGGGCCTCGGACCGGGGTGGCCGGCGGGACTTCCGGCGGGATGACCGCCCCCGGGAGCGGGACGGCCGTGACGGCCGGAGCTCCGCGCGTCCGCAACGGCCCTTCGAGCGGGGGGACCGCCGCGACCGCGACGACCGGGGCGGCCGTGACTTCCGTGACCGCCGGAGCGACCAGGGCGGCGGGCCCAGGCGGGAGCGCCAGGACGGCGGCGATCGCCGGGACCGCGGTGGTGCCGGCGCGGGTCGTCCGTCGGACTCGCGCTACCGCGACCGCGAGCGGCACCGGAACGACGACCGCCGGGGTCGGGACGACTACCGGGGCGCCGGAACGGGTGCCTCGCGCGGCGACCGCGGCCGGGACGAGCGACCCCGTCGGGACGAGCGGCGTGGGCCGGGTGACCGGTCGGCCTCCGACCGCCAGTCCGGGTACCGGGCTGCAGGGAGGGACGGCAGGAGCGGCGGGCGACCGGGCGGTGACCGCCCGCACCGCGGCCGGGACGACCGGCGGGACGCCCCGCGCCGTCCCCGAGCCGAGGATGGGGCGGAGACCACCGAGGACGTGGTGGTGCGGGAGCCGATGCCGGAACTGCCGGACGAGGTGGACGCCGGTGACCTGGACACCGAGGTGCGGCGCGCGTTGCTGGGGATGCCCAAGGTGATGGCCGATCTCGTGGCCAGGCACCTCGTCGCCACCGGTGCGCTGCTCGACTCCGATCCGGAGCGGGCGCTGCTGCACGCCAGGTTCGCCCGCCGGAAGGCGGCGCGGGTGGGTGTGGTGCGCGAGGCCGCAGGACTGGCCGCCTACCACGCCGGGGAGTGGAACGAGGCGCTGGTGGAGTTGCGCGCCGCCCGCCGACTGGCCGGAGGTCCGGGACACGTCGCCGTGATGGCCGACTGTGAACGGGCCCTGGGCAGGCCGGAGCGGGCGCTGGACCTGGCGCGGACTCCGGAGGCCCGCCAACTGCCGGCGGACCAGGCGGTGGAACTCCGGATCGTGGTGGCCGGTGCGCGCCGCGACATGGGGCAGCTCGACGCGGCGGTCGTGGAGTTGCAGGGCACCGACCTCGACCCGGCCCGGGTCCAGCCGTGGAGCGCGCGGCTCTTCTACGCCTACGCGGACAACCTGCTGGCGGCCGGCCGTCAGGAGGAGGCGCTGCGGTGGTTCGTCAACGCCGCCCAGGCGGACTCCGAGGACGAGACCGACGCCGACGACCGTGCGGTGGAACTGGCCTCCGAACTCGGCCGGACCGTGGAGGGCACCCCGCTGCCGAGGTCCACCTCCCGCGAGGCACGTCAGGCGGGGGGAACCTCCCCCCGGTCCTCGGAACGGCCCGGCCCCGCGGACGGGACCTCGTCCGGGGAACCCGGGACGGGCCGGGCGGTCGACGACCCGGCCGAGGCCGGTGCCCCGGCCGGGGCCGGCGAGGAGGAGACCACCGGAACGGGAGCCGGCGGTGCTGGTCCTTCCGACCAGGCGCCCTCCCCGTCGGCGGAGGTCCCTCCCGCGACGTCGCTGGACGGGCGGGACGATCCGGGCGAGGCTGAGGCCGGACACCGGCCGAACCAGGAGGACTGATGGCGGAAGCGGGCGACTCCGGTCCCGACTACCTGGACCGGTACGACGCGTTGTTGCTCGACCTCGACGGCACCGTCTACCAGGGCAGGGAGGCGGTGCCCGGTGCGGTCGAGGCGCTGCGCTCCGCCTCGGACCGGGGCACCCGCTTCCGGTACGTCACCAACAACGCCGCGCGGCCGCCCGAAGCCGTGGCCGAGCACCTCGTGGAGCTCGGTTTCGCCGCGTCCCCGGGTGAGGTGAGCACCAGCGCCCAGGCGGGCGCCGCGCTGCTCGCCGAACGGCTCGCTCCCGGTAGCACGGTGGCGGTGGTGGGCACCGAGGCGCTGCGTGCCGAGGTGGCCGCCGTCGGGCTCCGGCCGGTGCGCGCCGGTGAGCTCACCGATCCGGGTTCGGCCGCCGCCGTCGTGCAGGGGCACTCCCCGGAGACGGGGTGGCGGGACCTGGCCGGCGCGTGCCGGGTCATCCGGGGAGGCGGCCTGTGGGTGGCGTGCAACCTCGATCCCACGGTGCCCACGGACGTCGGCCAGCTGCCCGGGAACGGTTCGATGGTCGCCGCGCTGCGCACGGCGACCGGTGCGGAGCCGCTCGTGGCGGGCAAACCGAGACGGCCGCTGTTCGACCAGGCCGTCCGGGACGCGGACTTCCGTCGTCCGCTCGTGGTCGGCGACCGGCTGGACACCGACATCGCCGGCGCCCGCAACGCCGGACTGGAATCCCTGCTGGTGCTCAGCGGGGTCTGCACCGCCCGCGACCTGCTCGCCTGCGTGGAGGAGGAACGGCCGGACCACGTCGCCTGGGACCTCGCGGCGTTGCACGCGCCGCACGCCCACGGGGCGTTGCCGCGCGGGCAGGGGCAGCTCGACCCGGACGGCCCGGCCGGGGCCTGGATGGTGGAGAGGTCCCAGGAGCCGGGCGCGGCGGGCCGGTTGGTCGCCCGGCACGCCGGCGGGGACCAGGGGTCGTCGGCGCTCGGGCTGCTGCTCGCGCTGTGCGCGTCCTGGTGGCCCGTCGGGGGAGACCCGGGCCCGGTGGTGGCGGCCGACGAGGTCTCGGCGGCCGCGCTGCGGGCGCTCCGCCTCCCCGTGGTCGGGGACTGAGCGGGCGGGAGCCGCCCGCCGCCGGGCGGCGGGGAGCGCTCGCCGGGAACCAGCGGTTTCTCCGGCCCGGGGGAGATTCGGTAGCGTTGTCGTGGCCGCCGTCGGTGCGGCGGAACGGTCCGCACCAGAGTGGAGCAGGAGTGCGCTGGGGATGAACTCTGACAGCACGCCCAGCCCGATGCTGTTCGCCGCCGCTCGCCCCGCCGACGTCCTCGGCGGTATCGATGAGGCGATGGCGGGTCTGGCTGACCTCGACGCGCTGCCCCCGGAGGAGCACGTCGCCCGTTTCGACGCCGTGCACGCGGCGTTGGCCGCCGCGCTCGCGGACGTAGACAGACTCTGAGGTGAACCAGTG
>NZ_AGVX02000806.1 GCF_000239155.1 Actinoalloteichus spitiensis RMV-1378 | reverse complement strand
CCAGCGACCGGACAACGGGCGGAGCCGTGCACTGCGCCGCCGTGGACCTGGGCGCGTCCAGCGGACGGGTCCTGCTGGGCAGGATCGGCGCTGGTGAGCTCTCCGTCACCGAGGCGGCCCGGTTCCCCAACGAGCCCGTCCGCACGGTGGACGGCTCCGGGGTGTCCCGCCTGCACTGGGACGTCCTCGGCCTCTACCAGCGGATGCTGGGCGGGCTCTCGGCCGCGGCCCAGCTCGACGGGGCACCGTTGTCCAGCGTCGGGATCGACTCCTGGGCCGTGGACTACGGCCTGCTCGACGCCGAGGGAGCCCTGCTGGGCACCCCCTTCCACTACCGGGATGCCAGGACCGCCGACGTCCTGCCCGAACTGCTCGACGACGTCCCCGCCGAACGGATCTACGAGATCACCGGCATCCAGTTCATGCCGATCAACACCCTCGTCCAACTGCGGTCGAGGATCGGACGAGCCCAGCTCGACCACGCCGAGACGCTCCTGCTCATCCCCGACCTGCTGGGCTACTGGCTCACCGGTGAACGCGTCGCCGAGGTCACCAACGCCTCCACCACCCAGCTGTTCGACGTCCGAGCCCGCCGGTGGTCGCCCGAACTGGCGGACGCCGCGAGGATCCCGCCCCGTCTGTTGCCCCCGGTGCGGGAACCCGGACTTCCCCTCGGCGCCGTCCACGACGAGGTGGCCGCCCACCACGGCCTGCCCCCGGGGCTCCCGGTCGTCACCGTCGGCTCCCACGACACGGCCTCCGCCGTGGTCGCCGTCCCCGCCACCACCGAACGGTTCGGGTACGTCTCCTGCGGGACCTGGTCCCTCGTCGGACTCGAACTCGACCGGCCCGTCCTCAGCGACGGCAGCCGGCAGGCGAACTTCACCAACGAGCTCGGTGTGGACGGCACGGTCCGCTACCTGCGGAACGTGATGGGTCTCTGGCTGCTCCAGGAGTCCATGCGGGCCTGGCGGCTCGCCGGGCAGGACCACGACATCGAGCTGCTGCTCGCCGAGGCCGGCCGAGCACAACCGTTCCGGTCCGTGCTGGACCCGGACGACCCGGTGTTCCTCGCCCCCGGGGACATGCCCGCCCGCATCACCGACGTCTGCCGCCGCTCCGGGCAACCGGTGCCGGACACCCCTGCCGCACTCACGCGCTGCGTGCTGGAAAGCCTGGCGTTGGCCTACGCGCGCACCCTCCGGACCGCCTGCGAGCTGGCCGACCGCGAGGTCGACGTGCTCCACCTCGTGGGCGGCGGCTGCCGCAACGAACTGCTCTGCCAACTCACCGCCGACGCCTGCGGAATCCCCGTGGTGGCCGGGCCGGTGGAGGCCACCGCCCTGGGAAACCTCCTCGTCCAGGCCAGGGCCGCCGGGCGGGATGAGCTGGCCGGCCTGCCGGAGATGCGCGCCCTGGTCAGCCGGACCCAGCCGCTTCGCCGGTACGAGCCGGACCGCTCCGCCGCCACCAGGGCCGCCTGGGCCGACGCGGAGCGTCGAGTGCGTGGTACGAGCCCCGCGAGCTGACACGGAACGCCCCTCCTCCCTCGGTCCCCTCTCCTCGGCGGCCACGTTCGCCACGAAGGCCGCCACCGTGACGTCCGCCCAGCCGGACCACGACGGTGCGCCCCCACGGTGACGACGGAACCCGACGTCAGCACCGTTCCCGGGCAGGGCGGGCGGAGGGGTGGCGGGATCTCGGAGCTCAGCCCTGCTCGCGGGGGAGTTCGGGTTCGACCACGGCGGCGACCCGCTCGGCGGCTTCGCAGGCGGCCTCCTGTGATTCGGCCCAGCTGACCCTAACGGTGGCGTGGGCGGTCTCACCGAGCTCCATGGAGATCTGGCACATGTTCGGGTCGGTGTCGTTGGTGATGAGGAGTGCGCGGAGTGGTCCGACCTGGTGGTCCGTGGAGTCGTAGTTGGTCAGGTTGAGTTCGTCCAGTGCCCAGTCGGCGTCGAGACCGATGGACATCAGTGGTGTTTCTCCGGGTGCCGTGCGATAACGGCACGCGTAGAGGATGCCCACGTCGTCGAACTGGGCGGTGGTGAGGTCGAATCCGAGGTCGGTGATTTGGTTGTCGTCGAGTACTTCGCAGGGGAGGAGGTTGGCCAGTTCCTCGGTGAAGGTCGAGTTGTCGGGACTGGTGGGTGTGTCGGCTGTGGTGGTGTTGATGGTGGGTGTGGTGGGGGTGTGGGCTTGTCCGGTGGTTTCGGTGGTGCAGCCCGTCAGGACGGTGAGGAGGGTGATGCCCGCGAGTGCTGGGGTGTGGCGGTGCGGGGGTGTCCGACGGGTCATGTGAGGTGTTCTCCGGTGTTGGTGAGCTCGGTGGCGTTGTCGGTGTCCCGTTGTTGGGTGTCGCGGGCGGAGGCGCGGATGGCGGCGGCGAGGTCCTTCAGTGCCTGGATGTAGAGCACGAGGTTCTCCCTGGCCGAGGTGGGCGTTCCGGCCGCCGTCACTCGATCTTGCTCGGCCATTGTCAACGCCACTGGACTGGAACCGAGACGAACGTCCTGCTGCAGGAAGCGGAACTTGTCCAACCGTTTCACAGCTCGTTCGGCGATGGCGTCGATCTTGGACGCCATGCTCTCGGCACTCTCGGGGTCGATCGAGACCTTGCCCGCCGCGGCTGCCGCGCCGAAAGCGGCGATGCTGCCCGTCATCTTCGCCGTCGAGGGAACCGCGGGTCCGGTGCCGCCGCTGTCGCTCTCGATGTGCACGTTGCCTCCCCGGTCGTCCTCGTGGTCCGGGCCCGGCCCGGCTCCACCGCGCTGATCAACGCTATCAAGGGGAATGTCGCCGCAGGAGTGAATCGGTGCTCCTGCTCCGAAGGGAGCAGGAACGCGTCAGGACGGGTTGAGGCAGGAGGTGGGCGGTGTTTCAGCGTCCTCGGTCCGCGAGGCGCCACTGGACCGCCGCGACGAGGACGAACACGACGGTGGAGACGAGAGGGATCCATCCGTGCCCGTCCTCGCCCATGCCGTCGCCGTCGAGTTTCTGCCGCAGGCAGAGCGCCAGGACGACGGCGCAGCCCAACCCGCCCAGGATGAGACCTCGGCGCCGGGACTCTCGGCGGCCGCCCTGGCGCGGGCCGAATGCGGCGTCCATCGCGGTCGCCGCGACGACCACGGCGAGCACGATCGCCCCGTAGGAGGCGATGCTCGCCGGCCAGCTCCCGAAGACCACGGACAGCATCGTGACCGAGGCGCCGAAGGTGCCGGCCACCACGCCGAGCAGTGCGGCGCCCACCAGGTGGGACGTGCGCCGGGGCGGACCGGCTTCCGGAGACGGCGGCTGCTCGGGGGCCGGGGCGCCCCGGTCGGGGCCGCGCGCCGTCCGTCCCAGGGTGAGCAGGCGCCGCGCGAGCAGGAGCAGGCCGGCCACCCCGCTGGCGGCGGGAAGGGGCAGCATCACGGTGAGGACCAGCGCCAGGCTCGGGGAGATGTACTCGGTGACCACGGGCGCGGCCGCCCCGGGGACCTCGTGGAAGGTGCAGGTCGCGCGAGGGGGGAGCAGGGTGGTTCTGACGACGACCCTCGTGGTGTCGATGTCGAACCGTGCGGCGCAGGCGGCGGCCTGGTCGAGCCACACCGGCATCGCCGCCTGCACGACGAGCATCCAGACGAGGAAACCGACCAGGCTGAGGCCGAGCAGCGTCCAGTGGGGGCGGCGCCCCGGTGCGGCCCAGGTCCTCCGCTGCCGGTTTTCTCCGTGATGTCCGCCCTCGCTCACATCGGTTCATCCTGCCAGCGTGTCGTAGCGGACATTTCGCCGTGGCGCACCAGCGGTCCCTCGTTCGGGCAGGGGGCTCGCGCTGGGTGACCGGCCGAGCCTTGCCTGGCCGGTCCGCACGTGCGGCGGCCCCTGGTGCGGGGCGGCCGTGACGTCGGCGGTAGCGGTGACTGGGTGGCTATCCGAGGGCGGCCAGGTCGTCCTCACCGAAGCGGAGCGGGTTCGCGTGGTGGACCGGTTCGAAGGCCCCGCCGCCGACGCTGCGGTACACCCCGTGGACGGGGCTGATGAGGGACAACGGCAGGTCGTCCCGCGAAAGCTCAGCGAACAGGAGGTAGGTGCCGCCCACGACCATGCGCGCGGAGCCGACGTCCGAGGGTTGCCCGACCCACACCGTGTCGCCGATGGTCCGGTCACCCCCGACGACCCGTTCGACTTCGAGTTCGTGGGCGGTGTACGAGATGACGGCCGCCGGTTCTCGACCGTCCCGCTCGCTGGCGGAGGCCAGGGCGACGGCGATCCGCTGCCGGGACGTGGAGAGCAGGCGTCCCTCGACGACCACGTCGGCGGCCGCGCGGAGCCGCGACAGGGAGTCGAAGTGCGGCCAGTCGGCGGCCGGGGGAGCGGCCGCCGGTCCGCAACCCGTGCCCAGCAGGGCGGTCGCCGAGGCGACGAGTACCGCCAGCCGGCGGTGCTCCTCCGCCCGTCGGGTGGCCACGGTCAGCCGCCCCCGGTCGGCTCGTCCGGTGTCGTCTCGTCCACCCCGAGGTGCGGATACCGTTCGGGCAGGTCGGCCACCCCGGTGACGGTGACGCCGGCGATGCCCGACACCGCTCGTTCGGCCTCGTCGACGTCCGTCGGCGCGACCTCGACCACGACCCGGTTCTCCAGGGGGCGCACCCCGATGCCGCCGAGCACGCCCGCTCCGGTCAACGCCTCCTCGGCGCGGGCCATGGCTCCCTCGAGTTCCAGGGCCGCGAACTCGACCTGGGTGAGGGTGACGTGTTCGACGAGCTCGGGGAAGTCGTCCAGCGCGGTGGGGCGTGGCTCGACCTCGGTGAGCGCGACGACGACGCGGAACTCCGGCTCGTACCCGTCGATCCAGGTTCCTCCGAAGCGGTCGGGTTCCTGGGCGACGAGGGCGGCTTCGAGGTCACCGACCTGGTCCTGGGCGGGGTGGTAGTGCGTGTCCGCGTCGGCTGGCCGGTCCTCGGCGCTGGGCGCGCCGGAGCCGACGAGGGGCCGCGGGTGGGTGTCGGACTCAGCGGGGTGCGGCGGCCCGCTGGTCGACGAGACCTCGGTCGTCGCGCATCCCGCGAGTGCCAGCAGCGCGGAGGTCGTCACCACGGCTCTGACGGCTCGTGACGTCATGTCGATGTCCTTTCCTCGGCCGAGGTCGAGGAACCCGGCACGGAAGGGGAGTGCTGGGGGGACGGTGGGAGCGGGCGGGGAGGTTGCCCCGCCCGTGCCGGTGCTGGGGGGAAGCGCCCGGACGGCCCAGTCGACTACCCGGTATGGCGGCCCCCTCCGTCCGGCACCGCAAGGAGTCCGACATGCCGACGACCGGGAGGACAGGGGTGGCGGGTGCGCTCGGGGACGGCGCCGGTGACGCGGTATCGCCGCCGCGCTTCGCCTGGTGGGGACGACGAGGACCGTGCCGAGACGACCCAGCGGGCGGTTGGCATGTTCGAGGGAACGCGGTCGTGGGGACCTGACGGGGCCCGGTGTCGCCGTCGCGGTCCAACCGCCCGCGTGCACGTACTGCCGCCCCCGTTGACGGGCTTGAGGACCCACAGGCGGAGGTCCATCCGGTCTCACGACGGGATGAACGTTGGTCAGCGGTCGGCGTCCGGAGGGCGCGGCGCCGTACGCACGGGAGGTGGGGCCGGGTGCGGCCCCACCCGGCTCGCGTGGGTCGGCTGGGTGCCCCGGGCTCAGCTCTCGATGGTCAGCAGCCCGCGTTCGTAGGCGCGGGCGACCGCCTCGGTGCGGCTGGACGCCCCCAACTTGGCCATGACCCGCGACAGGTGCACGCTCACCGTTTTGGGACTGATGTGCAGGTCCTCGCCGATCTGGCGGTTGGTCAGCCCGGCGGCCGCCAGTTCCAGCGCGGAACGTTCCCGGGGGGTGAGGGGGTCGACGGTCACCCTGGCGGTGGGGTGGGGTTGCGGTTCGGGTGTGTGGGGCTCCCCACGGGACGTCGCCAGCCGGGCCTGGCCGCGGAAGTGTTCGATGCGGGCGCGGAGCGGGGCGGCGCCGAGCTCGTCGGCGAGGACGAGCGCGGTGGCGGACTCCTGGTCGGCGCCCGTCCGGTCGCCTCGCCCTGCCAGCGCCTGGGCGAGGCCGAACCGAATGTTCATCTCCCAGGCCCGCAGTCCCTCGCAGTGCACGAGGGCGTCCCGCCAGGCCTCGGGGTCGTTCCGCCCCAGGAGCCGGCCGTACTCCGCCTCGGCCCACCTCCCCTCGGTCTGGGTGCTGTGCGCGCCCGACTCCGGAAAGACCCAGTGGCGGTCGGGGCGTTCCCCGCAGATCTCCCGCACCTGGGCCACGAACCTGTCGGCGAGGGCCCTGGTTTCGCGGAGCGTGGTGGCGTCGCCGGCCCGGCGCGCCTCCTCGGTGAGGTCCGCGCAGGAGGACAAGCCGAGCCGGAGGCAGCCGACCGCGTTGCTGGCGTGCATCCGTTCGATGCGGAGGATCCAGTTCAACGCCTGCTGGGCGCGGTCGAGGGCCTCGTGGTGTTGGCCGACGGAGTGGAGGTGCCACGCTCTGGCGTACTGGACGAGGAACCGGGTGACGGATTCGGTGCTGTCCCGGTCGAGCCGGGCGGCCAGCCGTTCGAACGTGTCGTACCGCCCCAGGGCGGAGAGGATCGGCAGGGTGACGGCGTCGAGCCGTTGCTGGAACAGCGCGGGGGGTGTGCGGTCGCTGAGGTCGGCGATGGCCAGCGCGTCGTCCCAGTCGCCGGTCCACGTCGAGATCAGGACGAGGTCCTGGTAGCAGTCCAGGGTCACCCCGCCCCAGAGCACGCCGATCTCCTCGCTGCGCCGGGTGATCGCCTTCAGCGCCTCCAGTCCCTCCGCGTAGTGCCCCAGCCAGCTGAGGTGGATGGCGTGGTTCTTCCTGGCCCGGAGTTCGACCTGGTGGGCGCCGATGGCGGCGGCCCGTTCGGCGGCGGCCAGGCCGAGCGCCAGCGACCGGGACACCTGCTGTTCCATGGAGGCGAACACGGCCAGGGTGACCATGGCGTCGATCGCCACCTGCTCGGCGCCCACGGCCTCCGCGTCGACGATCGCGTCCTCCGCGTGCCGTCGGAGCGTCGGGATGTCGAGGTCGTCCTCGCGGAGCCACACCCAGCTCCGCGCCATCAGGGCGAGGACGGCGGCTCGCTCCGGGCTCGCGACCCGGTGTTCCAGGAGGTCCCATGCCTGGGCCAGCACGGTGCTGATCTCGGAGGCGTGCACCTCCAGGGGGATGAGCCGGGATGCCAGCTCGACCCGGGTGGCGGCGCGGGTCTCTGGTTCGGTGGTGCTGTCGGCGACTCGGACGGCGGAGCGGGCGTGCGCCGCCGCCCGTTCGAGCTCGCCGGCGTTCTCGGCGGTGGCCGCGGTCTCCCGGAGCAGGGCGAGGTGGCTGGTTCCGCTGACCCGTTCCGGTTCCGCCACGCGGTCCCAGAGCTGGAGGGCCTGTTCCAGGTGGTGCAGTGCCTCGCCGGGGGCGCCCATCCGCCGCACGTCGCGGGCGGCGGTCGTGGACGCGGCGAGGGCCACCGGCAGGTCGTTGCTCTGCCGGGCGTGGTAGGCCAGTGCGGTGGTCGTGCCCTGGCTCGCCGCCACCCTGGCGAAACCCTGGTGGAGCCGGACCCGCTCGCCGGGGAGCAGGTCGGCGTAGACGGCCTCGCGGACGAGCGCGTGGCGGAAGGTGTAGGAGTCGCCGGTGGTCGCGACCAGCACGTGCTGGCGCACCGCCTCGTACAGCGCGTCCTCGGCGGCGCTGTCCTCCAGGCCGGACGCCGCCACCAGGGCGGCGTGGGAGGTGGCGAGGCCCTCGCCGCACGCGGCGGCGCGGACGACGCGCTGCGCGTCGCCGCTCAGCCGTTCCACCCGGGTGAGCAGCAGGTCGCTCAGGACCGCGGGGAGCCCGCTGTCGAGCGAGCCGCGTTCCTGGCAAGCCTCCGCCAGTTCCTCGCAGAAGAACGCGTTGCCCTCCGACCTGCTCGCGATTCCCCTGGTGACCGCCTCGGGGAGCTGGTCATCGGTCAGGGCGCGCACGAAGTCGAGCGTTTCGTCCGGTGTGAACGGGCGCAGCGACATGCGGAGCACGGAGGGCAGTCGGGACAGTTCGCCGATCACCGGTCGCAGCGGGTGTTGGCGGTGGAGGTCGTCGGTGCGGTAGGTGGCCACCACCAGCAGGCGTTGGTGTCCGAGTCGGGAGACGAGGAACCGCACGAGGTCCCGGGTCGAGGCGTCGGCCCAGTGCAGGTCCTCCAGTGCGAGCAGCACGGGACGGTCGTCGGCGAGGTCGGCCAGCAGGCCGTGGACGGCGTCGAAGAGCCGGAGCCGTTCCGGCGGTCCGTCACCGGAGCCGGCGGTGTCGTGGGTGCCGTCGAGGCCGGGCAGGAGCCTGCCGAGTTCGGCGCGGCGGCTGGTGACCGCCGGGTGTTCGCCCGTTCCGGACACGATCCGGCCCAGCGCCTCGGCGAAGGGCAGGTAGGGCAGCCCGGCCCTGTCCAGGTCGAGGCAGCGGCCGCTCAGGACCACCGCGTCGTCGGCGTTGGCGATCGCGGCCAGCTCGGCCAGCAGCCGGGATTTGCCGACCCCCGCCTCCCCGCCCAGGAGTACGGCCCCGGCCTCCCCCAGTTGGGCGGAGCGCCAGGCGGAACGGAGGGTGGCGAGTTCGTCGACGCGCGCGACCAACGGAGTCACCGGTCCGAAAGACACGTTGAATGATCCCATGAGTCGCAGCGGTGACCGGGGGGTGCCGCCGGCGGTCGTCACCCCATCCGCCACGCGTTCGGGCGCCGGGTTGGGGGCTGGGTGTTCCGTGGTCCCGTCCTCGGTGAGGAGGGTCAGCGCGGCTCCGCGGATCAGCAGCACGTCGGCGGACCCGGTTCCGCCGTTGGTCCGGCTCACGCGCACTCCGCGCCGGGCCGGGCGCGGCGGGCGCCGCGCGCCCACCACGGGGTCGATCCGGGGAGGGCGGCCGTTCCGGTGCCGGCCGCCCTGCCGGGGCGTTCCGTCTGGTCGAGGGTCTCGGGGGTGTGCCGGCGGTGGCCGGGTCGCGGCCGCGCCCGGTACCAGGTGCCTTCGGCGCGGCGGTCCCGCTGGATCTCCCTGACTTCCTGCCACCGCACGTCGATCGGTTCCCACATGTGACGACCTCCCTTTCTCCACCGTCGAGAGTGGGGGTAAGGAGGGGGCCGGCACATCGGGCAACCGCCCACGGTCCGGTGGGTTCGGGGTCCTTACCCGTCCTTACCCGGCGGGGCCGGGGGCGGGGCGGCGTGCCGGGCGCCGCGACGGTGTCGGGGGAGTGGGACGGGTGCGGTGACCGCCCGCCCCACCTCGCCGGGCCGGGTGGCCGTGCGGCGGTGAAGCGGCGGGTGGCGGTGGGCGGACCGGTTCCGTCGCCCGCCCGCGCGGGGTGTCCCCGGGACGGCCCGGGGACACCCCACGACCAGCGTTCGGGTGGGGTGATCAGAACCTGTCGGGGACCAGGGCCAGGGTCTGGATGGCGGCCAGGCCGTACTGGGCGCTGGCGTTGGTGGACACGAAGTCGGTCTCGTCCACCGGGTTCAGCGCGGAGGGCCCCTCCACCCGGCGCCGTTCCCAGGTCAGGTTCCGGGGGTAGCCGGCCTCGCCCTGGTAGAACTCGTCCTTCGCGCGTTGGGCGAGGTCCGCGTCCCCGAGCTTGGCCGCCGCGTACGCGGTGAGCCGGCAGTGGGCCTGCCGCAGGTTGAGGTTCCCCAGGTGCCGTCCCAGTTCGGCTTCCTGCTCCTCCCGGGAGGCGTTGTACAAGCGGCAGTACCGCAGCCAGGCTTCGGCGAACCCGGTCTCCTCCGGCACGAGGTTCACCAGTTCGGAGCAGATCTCGGTGAGGCCGTGCACGGCGCTGAGGTGGGAGGCGCCGGCCACGTCGGACACCGAGCTGTAGGCGCCGGTGTCCATGTCGTAGCGGACGTCGTCGGTGAAGAAGCCCTGGGAGAGCTCCCCGATGGTGCGCATGCTGGTCAGCAGTTTGTCCCGGTAGGTCTCGTCGCCGCCCCGTTCCCACTCGGCCAGCCAGGCCGCGGCCAGCGCTCCCCAGTCGGTGCCCAGGCCGATGGCCAGGGCGTTCGGGTCGGGGGAGTACTCGCCCTCGCGGATCTTGCGGATCGGGTCGAGGGTCAGGAAGGTCCGGTCGGCGTCGACGAGCTCCCGCATGAGGTCGCCGACGCGTTCGTCGGCGGTGAGGAAGTAGTAGAAGCGCCGGTAGGCGACGGTGCTGATCCGCACCTGCTTGGCGCTGCACCCCCAGTGCTGCACGTTGTGGCGGGTGCCGAGCCCGGCGTAGGGGCCGGAGTGGTAGACGTCGGTCTCCCCGGTGTGCCGGGTCATCGCCTCGGCCATCCGGAAGATGTCGGCCCGGCCGCTGCGCAGGTAGGAGTACCAGAGCCACAGGTCCGGGGAGAGTTCGGAGTTGGCCCAGGCGTACCCGCCGACGTCGTACCGCCAGGTGTGCCGGTCCCCGTCGTAGGTGTGCATGATGTCGCCGTAGTCCCAGAACCCGTACCAGTGGTGCTGGTCGACCTGGTCGCGGTGGAACTCGAAGAGGAAGTCGAGCCGGTCCTCGATCTCGGCGCGTTCCGGGGTGGACCGGTCCACGGGGGCCCAGTCGCCGAACACCCCGGCCCGGTGGTGGTGTTCGGGGGTGGTCACCAGCTGCGGGGGAGTGCGGACGGTGTCGGCCATCGCCACCAGGCGTTCCGCCTCGGGGGTGGCCTCCAGGGCCCAGAACATCAGTTCGCTGGTCCTGGCGATGCCTTCGGCGGTGCCGAACCCCGGTTCGTAGTCCTCGTAGGTGATCTCCAGGCCCTCGCGTTGCTCCGGGTAGTCGTCCATGCCGAGGCCGTCGTGGTAGAAGCGCACGTCCATGGGTGGGGCGTCGGGGGACCACAGCCAGACCGTCACCTCCGCCTCGTCGCGGGCGGCTCCCCTGACGTCGAGCTGGGTGGGGCACTTCTGCCAGAAGTCGCGCATGCCGAAGCCGAGTCCGCCGCTGGCTCCGCCGACGTACCCGAACCCGGCGGCCCGGTGCCCGGAGTCGACGCTGATCCAGGCGTGCCCGGGGCTGGTGCGTTTGCGGATCTGGAAGCCCTCGGAGGTGAGCTGGCTGAGGGTGAAGTCCCCCCAGGTCGGGATGAGGTGCAGCCGGGTCCGCACGTTGTCGGGGAAGGTGTCGACGGGCGGGGTGGCCCGTCCGGCCACCTGCGCGTCCCGCACCTGCTGGCCGGGGTCCCTGCGCAGTCCGGTCAGTCCCCGCACCGCCTCGGAGAGCAGGCCGTGCCCGTCGCCGACGAAGCGCACGTGCCGGTCGTGCGGCTGGTCGCGCATCACCACGCGGAACCGGATGCCCAGGGCGCGGATGAAGTCGGAGGAGCCGTCGGAGTCGAGGACGAAGCTGTGCATCAACCGGACGTGTTCGGCACCGGCGTAGAGGTAGAGGCGGACGGTGAAGGGGAGCCATTCGCGGCCTCGCTGGCTGCGGTGGGTGCCGGTGATCCGCACGACCGCCCGCAGCGGGCCGTCCTGCTCCACCTCGACGGTGTCGATGTCGCTGACGAACCGGGCCCGGCGGGTGCCGCCGTCCTCGGCGTCCTCGACGTTGTCCTGCCACTGGCAGACCAGTTCCCCGCCACGCGCGATCTCCCGTCCCCCTCGGCTCAGGGAGGCGATGAGGGTGGAGCCGGAGCGGTTGATCCGGCAGCGCAGGACCCCGGTGTCGACCATGATGTGGTCGGCGCGTTCGGTGACCCGCACCTTCGTGCGGGGAGTGAGGCCGGTGCCGGGTTCGAGGACGTACTCCTCGGCGGCGGGGGTGTCAGCGCCGATCGCGCAGGCCGACCACTTCAGCGAACCGTCCGGCCAGTAGCCGATGGGCCAGGTCTGCACCGGGACCTGGTCGCCGCCGGTGGTGCGGAGGGAGAAGGACTGGTCGGCGGGCAGCGCTCCCTTCGGCCAGGACACTCCCCAGGTGCTGCCCACGTTCTCCGCGGGGGGTGTCTCCAGCCAGCGGACCGGAGCGGGGCTGGCGGTGGGGGCGTCCTCGCTGTCGGCCGCGGCGGCCTGGGGGGCGAGCAGCCACGGCAGCTGGGTGGCCGCTCCGACCGCCGCGGTGCCCTGCATGAAGGTGCGTCTGGCGAAACCGGTCATCGACGATCAGCTCCTCGTCGTTGGGGGCTGGGGAGGTGGGGGGTGGG
>NZ_AGVX02000807.1 GCF_000239155.1 Actinoalloteichus spitiensis RMV-1378 | reverse complement strand
CCACCAGGGCGAGCGGCAGCCGCCCGACCCCCGCACCCGCCACCAGCGACACCAACGCCCATCCCTGCACCAGGGTGAACAGCACCGTGCACACCAGGTGCGAGGCCGTGCCCCCCACCGCCGACCTCAGCCGCTCCCACGCCATGACTGCCTCCTCCCTCGCACAGGCGCCCGACACGTTCCGTAGTGTTGTCGGTGCTCCCCGTGTCCTGACTCAAGGGTCATCGGGGACGGACCCGGCAACCAGCGGTTTCCGCGTACCTCGCCGGGAGGCAACGGGAAACGGGGAGGCGCGAGTGGCGGAGGAATCCACACTGTTCGGTGCGGAGCTTCGACGGTTACGGAGGAAAGCGGGGCTGTCCCTGGGCGAGTTCGCGAATCTCGCGCATTACAGCAAGGGATACCTGAGCAAACTGGAGAACGGGTCCAAACCGGCACGCCCGGACGTGGCCCGCCGCTGCGACGCCGTTCTCCAGGCGGACGGAAGGCTCGCGTCCCTCGCCACCCCCCGGAAACCCGAACCCGCGACTACCGAGGTGGACTCCGAGGATCGCGAGGTATGGCTGATGAACCTCACCCAGGGCGGCTCCAGCTGGTTCCGACCCATGAACAGGAGAGACGCGCTCGCCCTCGGGGCGGGCTCGTTGATGGGCTTCACGCTCACCGGGCAGGGAGTGGCGGCCACGGCGGCCGAACAGCCCGCCGTGGACCTCTTCCGCACACTCTTCGAGAACCTGCGCGGCCTCGCGCAGACCGCCAGCCCCAGCGTGGTGTTGCCCTCGCTGGTCACGCAGACCGACGCGCTGCGCAACCTCGCCGCGTCCGCCCCGGAGCGGACCCGCGTCGAACTGCTCGCGCTGGGCGCCCGCTACGCCGAACTCACCGGTTGGATGGCGCAGGAGTCGGGCAACGACCAGTCGGCCCTGTGGTGGACCCGGCTGGCCGTGGACCTCGCCACCGAGGGCCACGACCCGCACCTGATCACCTACTCCCTCGTGCAGCGGGCCGTGGTGACCCTCTACCGGGAGGACGCCGCCCAGACCATCGACCTGTCCCGGCGCGCCCAGCGGGACCGGCACGCCCCCGGCCGGGTGCTGGCCCTCGCGGCGAGCCGGGAGGCGCAGGGCCACGCCTTGGCCGGTGACCACACCGAGTGCCACCGCGCCCTGGACCGCTCCCGGGAGCTGTTCGCCCGCCGGGAGGACAACGAGGGCCCGGTGCTGGGCACGACCACGGTGGCCGACGTCGCGGAGATGACCGCCGGCTGGTGCCTGTTCGAGCTCGGCCGGCCCGCCCAGGCGGTGGAGGTGCTGGAGGAGCAGGTCGAGGCGCTGCCCTCGACGGCGCTGCGCAGCCGGGCCCGGTGGGGGCTGCGGCTCGCCCTCGCGCACGCCGCCGCCGGCGAGGTGGAGCAGGCCTGCGCGCTGACCGAACGGCTGCTCCCGGCGGTCACCGTCGTCAGCTCGGCCACCATCGCCGCCGACCTCCGCCGGCTCACCCGCACCCTCGCTCGCTGGCACACCCACCGGGAGGTCCACGACCTGTACCCGCGTCTCACCGCCGCCCTGCGCTCCGAGGCGGTGTGAACCCCGCCGCGCGTCCCCGCGCGGCCCGTCCCTCCGGAAACCCCGAAGGAGAAGTGTCCGTGACACGCGTCTTCGTCAACTACCGCACCGGCGATGAGGAAATGGCCGCGACCCTGATCGAACGGGAGTTGTCCCGGCGGTTCGGGTCGGAGGTCGTCTTCCGGGACAGCAAGTCCATCCCCCCGGGCGCCGACTTCGAGGAGGCACTGCTGTCCGCCGTCCGGAGCAGCGAGGCGTTGTTGGCCGTTATCGGCGGCCGGTGGTTGACGGCCGGCTCCACCGCCGAGGGCCGTGCGGTGGACCGCGACACCGACTGGACCCGACGGGAGATCGTGGAGGCGTTCCGCCACGACGTGCGGGTGGTGCCGGTCCTCGTCGGCGGCCGCACCCGGCTCGACCGCGAGGAGCTGCCCACCGAACTGGCCCCGCTGGTCCGTTGCCAGTACCGCACGCTGGACGTGCGGACCGCGAACGAGGACCTCGCACGGCTCGCCGACTCCCTGGCGGAGGTGCTCCCCGGCCTGGCCGCCGCGGCCCCGGACAGCGAGCCGCGGCCCCCTGCCACGCCGTCGACCACCAACACCATCGGTCGGGTCGACGGCCGGGCGGTGCAGGCCACGCACTACCAGGAGACCTACCAGGCCCCCGTGCACACCGGGAGCGGACCGCAGTTCACCGCTCCCCAGTTCCACGGCGACGGCACCACCTACGTCGCCGGGGACAACCACCACGGCATCGTCCAGCACTGGGGCGGCCGGCGCCGGGAGGGGCGCCGGTGATCGGGGGGAACGGGGGTGGGGGCGGAGAGGGGACGCCCCCACCCCCACCGGGACCCGCCAC
>NZ_AGVX02000808.1 GCF_000239155.1 Actinoalloteichus spitiensis RMV-1378 | reverse complement strand
GGCAGGAGCCCCAGTCGCCGTGCGGCGCGGCGCCCGCCGCCAGCGCCATCTCCAGCACCTCGCCGGTGTTGAGCGGGTTGCCCCGGACCAACGCCCGCGACCACCCCGGCCCGAGGTGCCGTTCCCGCAACTCCGGGTTCGCCTCGAAGCCACCCGCCGCCAACACCACGGCCCCGGCCGCGACCTGGTGGCGGACCCCGGCGCCGTCCTGGTAGACGACACCCCGGACGGCCCCGTCGTCGCCCCGCACCAGTTCGCGGACCTCGGCCTCGTAGCGGATCTCGACTCCCGCGCTCTCGGCCGCCGCCGTGTGCTGGGCGATCAGCCCCTTGCCCCCGTCGACCGTTCCGACGGCGAGCCCGCCGAAGAAGACCCACCGGCCGTCCTCGACGTAGGTCTGGCGCTCGTACAGCAGCTGCCAGCGGAGGCCCTTCCCGGTCAACCAGTCGATGGTGTCGGCGCTGTGGTCGACGAGGGTGCGGGTCAGGACCGGGTCGTTGCGCCCCTCCGTCACCCGCGCCATGTCCGAGGCGAAGTCGTCGGCGGAGTAGGCGGGCAGCTCGGTCCTGGGCAACCGCTCGACGCTGTCCTGGTCGAGGATCGGGGCCAGGGCCTCACCACCGCCGTGGGCGAAGCGGAAGGCCCCCGCCGTGTAGTAGGAGTTGCCGCCCGCGACGCCCCGCGCGCCCTTCTCCAGCAGCAACACGGTCGCACCGCGCTCACGGGCAGCGTGGGCGGCGGAGAACGCGGCGTTGCCGCCGCCCACGACGACGACGTCGACCCGCTCGGCCGCGTCGGGTGCCGGGTCGGCGGTGGAACCACTGACTGGGGTGGACCGCATCGGCTGTCTCCTCACTCTCCGGTCTGACAAGCGCCAGGTTCCATGCGACCTGGGTTCACCAGGAACCTGATTATGCGGCGATTGTATGCAATAAGTATGCGATCAGGGGAGGGGTGGGCGTCGACCAGCCCACGACCACGGCGAAGATGAGCTAGCTCACATCCGAGATGGAATCGCGGTGGTCGAACGTTCGCTGAAGGTTGTCTAATGAAACTGTCTGCCGGGTCAACCGGCGCCGCCTGGCGCCGCCGTTCACGGGCCCGGATCACAGGGAGGAATGGTGAATTCAGCACGCAATGGGCTCGCTGAGGACCAGCGTCAGCCCGCCGTGCCGTCCGAGGCGGACCACGCACCCAGCGTGGAACGCCAAACCCGACCAGACCAGACCACGGAACGGACCGAGGAACCCTTCCCGATCTCCCGGTGGCGACTGGCGGCGATCCTCGGAGCGCTGTCCGCGCTGGGCCCGCTGTCCATTGACACCTACCTACCGGCCTTCCCCGCGATCGCCTCCGACTTCGACACCACCACTTCCCAGGTCCAGCTGAGCCTCACCGCCTGCCTGCTGGGCCTGGCACTCGGTCAGATCGTGGCCGGCCCGCTGAGCGACGCCCTCGGCCGACGGCGACCACTGCTCACCGGCCTGTTCGTCTACGTCCTCTCCTCCGCCGCCTGCGCCGTCGCCCTGACCGCGCCCATGCTCACCGGCGCCCGCTTCGTCCAGGGCCTGTCCGGAGCCGCCAGCCTGGTGATCGCCAGAGCGATCGTCCGCGACCGGTACTCCGGAATCGCCGCCGCCAAGTTCTTCTCGATGCTGATGCTGGTCACCGGCGCGGCCCCCGTGCTCGCCCCCCTCATCGGCAGCCAACTCCTGCTGATCACCTCCTGGCAGGGCGTCTTCTTCGTCCTCGCCGGCTACGGCGTGGTCCTCCTGCTCCTCGCCGGCCTGCGACTCCCCGAAACCCTGCCGCCGGAACGACGCCGCAGCGGCGGCGTCCGGGACACCCTCCGGACCTACCGGAGCCTGTTGGCCGACCGCTTCTTCCTCGGCTGCGCGATCTCAGGCGGTCTCGCCTTCAGCGCCGTCTTCTGCTACATCTCGGCGTCACCGTTCGTGCTCCAGGACATCTACGGGGTCTCCCCACAGACCTTCGGTCTGCTGTTCGGCCTGAACTCCGTCGGCATCGTGATCGCCGGTCAGGTCAACGGACTGCTGGTCAGCCGGTTCGACCAGCGCAAGCTGCTGATCACCGGGCTCTGCTCCGCCCTGCTCGGAGCGATCGCGCTGCTGGTGGTCGTCACCACCGACGTGCTCGGCCTCGCCGGTGTCCTCCCGGCCCTGTTCCTGGTGGTCTCCAGCATCGGTCTGGTGATGCCCAACAGCACGACCCTGGCGCTGGCCGACCACCCGGACGCGGCCGGTTCCGCCTCGGCGCTGCTCGGGATGCTCCAGTTCGCGCTCGGTGGCCTGGCGGCCCCGCTGGTCGGACTCGGCGGCAGCGGCAGCGCGGTGCCCATGGCCCTGGTGATGGTGCTCGCCGCACTGGCAGCCCTCGGGGTGTTCCTCACCCTGACACGCGGCCGGCAACCCCTCGCCTGACCACTCTTCTGGCCGGACGCCTCCCGGACGGACAACGACCCCCACCACGATCTTGACCTCAAGCGCGCTTGAGCTCATACCGTGCGGGCATCCGTCCAAACCCGGGAGCACCCATGCGCGCGATCACGCTGTCCTCCTTCGGCCCCGCCGACCACCTCGTGCTGGCGGAGGTCCCCGACCCCGTGCCGGCGGCGGGTCAGGTCCGGGTCCGCGTCGCCGCCAGCGGCGTCCACCTCGTCGACACCCGGCTGCGTCGGGGCGAGCCGGCCGGCCCGGCGAAGGCGCCTGACCTCCCGGCCGTCCTCGGCCGGGAGGTCGCCGGGACCGTGGACGCGGTCGGGGACGGCGTCGACCGTGGCTGGCTCGGACGTCGCGTGGTGGCGCACCTCGGCGCCGTCGCCGCGGCAGGGGGTTACGCCGAGCTGGCGGTGGCCCCGAAGGCGTCCCTGCACACCGTGCCGGACGAGCTCACCCCGGAGGCGGCGGTCGCGATGATCGGTACCGGGCGCACCGCCCTGGCCGTGCTGGACACGGTCACCCCCGGTCCCTCCGACGTCGTGCTCGTCCTCGCCGCCGCCGGCGGCCTCGGCAGCCTGTTCACGCAGGAGGCGCTGGCCGTGGGCGCCACCGTCGTCGGGCTCGCCGGTGGGCCGGAGAAGGTCGACCGGGTCCGCGCCCTCGGCGCCCAGGTCGCCGTCGACTACCGGACCGAGGACTGGCCGGCGGCCGTCTCGGCCGCGCTCGGCCCGGACCGGTCACCGACGGTGGTGCTGGACGGGGTGGGCGGCGAGCTGGGCCGGCGAGCCCTCGAACTGCTGGGGCCGGGTGGACGGCTGGCGATGTACGGCTGGGCCTCCGGAGACGGCCCCACCGAGATCACCACCGCCGACCTCGTCGAGCGCGGTCTCACCGCCAGCTGGGGAATCGGCGCGCTCCGCCGGCCCGGGGCGCTCCGGGAGCTGGAGGCGCGGGCGCTGCTGGCAGCGGCCACTGGCCGGCTGCGGCCGGAACTGACCACCTTCCCCCT
>NZ_AGVX02000809.1 GCF_000239155.1 Actinoalloteichus spitiensis RMV-1378 | reverse complement strand
AGTTCGGGGTGGCGTTGTCTCCGCGCGCGCTGTTCGACCACCCGACGGTCGCCGAACTCGCTACCGCCGTGGGCGGGACCGATCCCTCCGCCTCCGGTGAGACGGCGGTCGCCGCGTTGGTCCCAGCCCCGTCGAGGCCGGCTCGGATCCCGCTGTCCTTCGCGCAGGAACGTCTGTGGTTCCTGGACGACTTCGCCAGGGGAACCAACGAGTACATCTCCCTGCTGGGGCTGAGGCTCACCGGGAACCTGAACCGGGAAGCCCTGCGGGAAGCCCTGTCGGTCCTCGCGGACCGGCACGAATCGTTGCGGACCACCTTCGACACCGTCGACGGGCAGGGCGTGCAGGTCGTCCATTCCGAGATGGAGCTGCCAGTCCGGTTCGTTGACCTCACGTCGGCCACGGAGGAGGAGCGTGACCAGGAGCGGGACCGGCTGCTGCTCGCCGAGACCCGGACCCCGTTCGATCTGCGGACGGGACCGTTGGTGCGGGTCCTGCT
>NZ_AGVX02000810.1 GCF_000239155.1 Actinoalloteichus spitiensis RMV-1378 | reverse complement strand
GTCCGCGCCCGCCGCCGTCCGCGACGGGCGCGGGTCGGTGGCTCACACCGACCGTCGTGCACCCCCCTCCGGGGAGACCGGGTGCCGCGACACCAGGAAGTCCAGGCAGTTCCGCCTGGTGTCCGCCCCGAACGCCACCGTCCACCCGCGGGGCACCTCGGCGAACGCCGGCCGCACCGAGTACTGCCCCGTCTCGTTGCCCAGCACCAGGAACCGGTGCAGCGGCGGCTCCGTCCCCTTCGTCATCGAACCCCCTCCATCGAGTGCGTGAACCGCGACGAGTGAACCTGCTCGCCCTGCACGTTCGCTGCACGTCCGGGGAATCCGGCCGGCACCCCCGCCGGCCAGGACCCGTCCGAGCCGGTTCAGGCGCTGCGCACCGACAGGTTGGGACGGGACTGCGCGGCGCCCGACCCACGGCCCGCCCCC
>NZ_AGVX02000811.1 GCF_000239155.1 Actinoalloteichus spitiensis RMV-1378 | reverse complement strand
CAGGCCGACGTCATCGAACGTGGCGGTCTCCGGGTCGAAGCCCAGGGTGGTTAGTTCCTCGTCGCTGAGGATTTCGCAGGGCAACAGTTCCGATAGTTCCGCCACCACATCCACTCCTGGCTGTTCGCCGGGGCTTCCAGACGCCGACGGAGTGGCGCTGCCTGGAAGCGAGGAGTCCACTGTCGGTTTCACGGCGACTGCGGTTCCTTGT
>NZ_AGVX02000812.1 GCF_000239155.1 Actinoalloteichus spitiensis RMV-1378 | reverse complement strand
GGGACGGTGTCGCGGCCCCCAGCCACCCGCGCACCCCCGCGACTCCGCCCGTCAGGCCCCCACCGGGGCCACCGCGTCCGGCCGGTCCACCGTCCCGTGCTCACGCGGCGGCTCCCGTACCCGACGCAGGTCAGCGGCCGGGACCGCCATCCGGAGGCGGGCTGGTGGGGCGGGTCACACCGGCCATGACCGGCCCGCTGCTCCCCCGTGAGGCCGCTGCCGCCGATAGATAGGGTGCCCGGTATGAGCTCGCACTTTGACGTCGTGGTCCTGGGCGCCGGCCCGGGTGGCTATGTGGCCGCGATCCGGTCGGCCCAGCTCGGTCTGCGCACCGCGATCATCGAGGAGAAGTACTGGGGTGGTGTGTGCCTCAACGTCGGGTGCATCCCGTCCAAGGCGCTCCTGCGCAACGCGGAGCTGGCGCACCTGTTCCAGCACGAGGCCTCCACCTACGGAATCCGTGCCGAGGGCCAGGTCACCTTCGACTACTCGGCGGCGTTCCAGCGCAGCCGCAGCGTCGCGGAAGGGCGCGTCAAGGGCGTGCACTTCCTGATGAAGAAGAACAAGATCACCGAGTTCCAGGGGCGGGGCTCCTTCACCGACGCCAACACCATCGAGGTCACCACCGCCGGCGGTACCGAGACGGTCACCTTCGACCACTGCATCATCGCCGCCGGTGCCACCACCAAGCTGCTGCCGGGCACGTCGCTGAGCGAGCGGGTGGTGACCTACGAGGAGCAGATCCTCACCGAGGAGCTGCCGGAGAGCATCATCATTGCCGGGGCTGGCGCGATCGGCGTCGAGTTCGCGTACGTGATGCACAACTACGGCGTGCACGTCACGATCGTGGAGTTCCTGGACCGCGTGGTGCCGAACGAGGACGCCGAGGTCTCCGCCGAGCTGAACAAGCGGTACAAGAAGCTGGGCATCGACATCCTCACCTCCACACGCGTCGACGCGATCGACGACAGCGGCGCGAAGGTGAAGGTGACCGTCACCAAGGACGGCGCGCAGCAGGTGTTGGAGGCGGACAAGGTCCTCCAGGCCATCGGCTTCCAACCCCGGGTGGAGGGCTACGGCCTGGAGAACACCGGGGTCGCCCTCACCGACAGGGGCGCGATCGACATCGACGGCCGGGGCCGGACCAACGTCCCGCACATCTTCGCGATCGGCGACGTCACCGCGAAGCTGATGCTGGCCCACACCGCCGAATCCATGGGCGTGATCGCCGCAGAGACCATCGGCGGCGCGGAGACCATGGAACTGGACTACCGGATGATCCCCCGCGCCACCTACTGCCAGCCGCAGATCGCCAGTTTCGGCTGGACCGAGGAGCAGGCCAGGGAACAGGGCTTCGACGTCAAGGTCGCGAAGTTCCCGTTCATGGCCAACGGCAAGGCGCACGGACTGGGCGACTCCGGCGGTTTCGTCAAGATCCTGAGCGACGCCACCCACGGCGAGCTGCTCGGCGCGCACCTCATCGGGCCGGACGTGACCGAGCTGCTGCCCGAGCTGACGCTGGCGCAGCAGTGGGACCTGACGGTGCACGAGATCGCCCGGAACGTCCACGCCCACCCGACCCTGGGTGAGGCCGTCAAGGAGGCCGTCCACGGCCTCGCCGGACACATGATCAACTTCTGAGGTAGTCGTCCCCCGCGGCCTTCCCCGGCCGCGGGGGCCTGGCAACCGGTCGGAGAGCGGGCGGCCCGGCTCGTCCACGCCCCGGGACGCCGCCCCGGAGGGCGGGGCGAGGGGACGGTGCGACGCCGACAGCAGGAGCTGGGGCACCGCGGTGGACCGTGGCGAGCCCCGAGGGGTGCGGGCGCGGCACTGGCTGACCCGCGGCTTTTCGTCCTGGGCGAACATCACCCCCGAGCTCCCGGCTCGACCGGGCACACCGGGATGCGCCCCGGTAACCGGGGCGGCGCACGTCGCTCCCGGTTCCCCACCCGGCCCGAGCACCCTCCCTCGCCCCGGGCCCGAGCCACCCCGCCCGCCGCACCCGACCCAGCGGAACGGCCGGCCGCCA
>NZ_AGVX02000813.1 GCF_000239155.1 Actinoalloteichus spitiensis RMV-1378 | reverse complement strand
GTCGGCGACGATCTCCAGCACGGCCGCGCCGGCCACGGTCAGCCCGTGCACCCGGCAGGCCGTGGCGGTGAGCACCGCGACAGGCGCAGACCGGTCGAGGCGTCCCGCGAGGACGGCGTGGGTGAGCCGGGTGGCGGGCGCGTAGGGGCTCACCACGATTCCCCCTCCCTGTTGTGGGGGAGCCAGCAGGCCAGGCAGAACTCCACCCCGGGGGTGAGCAGGCTGAGGAGTTCGGTATCGGCTGCTGGTGCCCGGATGCCGCATTCCGTCCACACGTCGACGTCGGTGCGTTCCCGCGTCAGGTGAGCCGCCGTGTATCCGGGCACGACCAGCGCCGCGAACAGGTCAGGTTTCATGATCTGCGCACAGTGCCCGCAGGGCTGGTACGGGATCTCGTCTGGTCGTTCCTCGTGGCCCACGACGACCGCGTGTCCGCAGACGGTGTGGACGGTGGTACCGGTGAGGTGTTCGCCGTAGGTGCCGATTACCAGGTGCCGCCACCACAACCAGCCGGCAGGTGGTCGCGCGTCGATCCGCCAGACCGGTGGCGGACTCCCCGGCCCCACGAATCGGTGTACATGTCCATTCATTGAGCGTCCCCCGACAACGGTCAACAGGATCAGGCGGTCAGGGCCGCCAGGATGGCCAGAACCGTGACCGCGGCCAGCAGGGCCAGGGCGACCACGCGCGCCACCGTGGCGATACGCCGACGGCGCCGACGCCGTCGCTGCGCCTCGAAGGCACGCACCGCCAGCAGGTCGCGTGCTCGCGCGGTGTCAGCGAGGTCCCCGCCGTGACCGGTCACCGGGTACCCCCACCCGTCAGCGAGCGGAAGCTTCGCGTCGCGGGGTCGTACTCGACAGCTCGGTGCTTGTCAGGCTCCGGTGGCAAGCCTCGTTCCGCGAGCCACGCCGCCCCCCGCGACAACAGGGCTACGCCCATCCCCGACACGACCAGCCAGACCAACGCCCACATAGCGGCCCCTTCTGCCGTTTGGCTGCTGTACCTGATACAGCGCCAATGTTTGGGACAGCGTCTCCGTAACGAGTACACTGCGTCTAGTGCCCAAACAGGTGAACCGTAACTGGTACGGAGCCCGATCTACTAGGCTGCTGCTATGTCACGGACACTGCGAACACCCGTCGCGCGGGCGCTGGGAGCAGCCATCGGCCGAGCGCGGACGGCGGCAGGCATCGGCGTTCGTGAGTTCGCGCGCCGCGCGGGGAAGAACGGGGCGTGGGTGAACCGCCTCGAACGCGGTGAGGTCGAGTTCTCGGAAGAGATCCTGAACGAGATCGCGGACCTCCTGGAAGTCTCCCTTGATGTCAAGAGGCGGTGGCTTGACCGTTTCGCTGACTTGCGCGTCAGCCCGTGGACTCCCAGTGCGGCGATCGATGACGAGCTGTCCGCGTTGATCTCGTACGAGGTCGAGGCCGACCACATCGTCGACGTCAGTTCGCATATACCCGGCCTGCTGCAAACCCGCGACTACGCCACGGCAGTCATCACCGCCGACGACGAAGCAACGAACATTGGCGATCTGCTCTACACCCGAGCTGGTCGGCAAGGTGTGCTCACCGGCCGGCGCGCTCCCCAGTACACCGCCTTTTTGGATGAAGCGGCGTTCGCGCGACCCGCCGGCTCACGTGAAGTGATGTTTGATCAAATCCGGTACATGCTTCGCATGGCTGAGGAGCCAAACATCACCATTCGGGTGATCCCGTTTGACGCGGGTTACTACATGGGGTTGATCAGCGCATTCATGCTCCTAACCTTTCCGGACGAGACACCGCCGCTGGTCTACATGGAGAACCTGCGTACGGCGTCGTGGCTCGACCGGGAACGCGACACGGAGATATTCGTTCGAGCAGTCGATAAGCTGGACGCTTTGGCGCACGACGTCTCGGACACCAAAAACTTCCTGGTTGGTTACCAGGCGAAGTATGAGTAGGAGTACTATGGAGATCCAGACTTGGCGCAAGTCAAGCTACAGTGGTAACAGTGCGCAGTGCGTTGAAGTCGGTCGCGCCGCCAACCTCGCGGCCGTACGCGACACCAAGAACCGTGACGGCGGAATGCTGGTCGTCGACCGTGACACGTTCGCGGCCTTCCTCTCGGCAGTGAAGTCCGGCCGCCTGTAACCAGTAGCCAACGAGCCCTCGAACAGCGTCACACCTGGTCGGGGGCTCGTTCCACGTCGTTCACGAGAACCACGCGATGTCGCCGAAGTCGACTTCTCGGCCGCTCTCCTCGTACTCCCGTGTCTCGCGTTCAATACGCGCCGCTGATTCCTCCGGTGTGCTATCCCAAGCCGCGAAGCCGTCTTCGCGGAGGTCGCCGGCGGTGATCTTGCCCTCGCGAACGAGTTGGGCCGCTATACGACCCGCCCGACTGATCAGATTCTTGTACTCCTTCCCTCCGAAGTGAACCATGATCCCGATGACGTCTGTCATCATGACGTAGTCATACCGGGTGAGATCGCACACGGACTCACGGACCTCGTGGTCAATATCCATCAATATCAATCTTTCGTTGCAACGTGTACTTTGAACACGTTCTGATCTGCATCTCGAACGTCGAGAGTGGGTTCATCCTTCGTTGTTGCCGAGGTGTATCGATACCCAATCCTAGTACCGTCCGAGTCTATGGTCATAATCCCGTTGTACCCGGGAACATCGATCCTGCGAGCCCCCCGGGAGAGGGAATCGAATATGTCACGCACTTCCTTGGCGCTATCGACTTCGCGCACCACCGTGCGTCGTCCTCGCGGGGAAAGCCGCCCGATCGCCTCGCCTTCGTTCCTCGCGTACTCGCTCGCGGTCTTCCCTCGCCACGTTCCCACCGTCGGCGGCGCGGCCAGTGGTCGCCGGGCGGGCCAGCCCGGGGGCACCTGCATCGGTTCGTTGAGACCGAGTTGCGCCTCCGCCTGGAGGGGGACTGTGCGCCGGCACCCGCGTATGAGGAGAGTCATGGACATCAAATCGTGGCGTAAGTCGAGTCGGAGCGGCGACAGCGGGCAGCGCATTGCGGTCGGTCGCGCCGTCGACCTCGCGGCTGCCCGCGACACCAGGAACCGTGACGGCGGGATGCTGGTCGTCGACCGTGGTACGTTCGCGGCCTTCCTCGCGGCAGTGAAGTCCGGCCACCTGTAGCCAGTGGTCAACGAGCCCCCCGGCCAGCACACCAGATCGGGGGCTCGTTCTCCCAGCTCATGCGAACCACGCGATATCGCCGACGTCGACTTCGCGCCGTTCTCCTCGTACTCCCGTGTCTCAAGGATCGCCGTGATCAGACTTCAGGCTGCCGTTCCGAGCTTTGCGGAGCAACGAGCCACACCACTTCTCCGGGCAGTGGAAGTCTTTTCTCCCGTGCGATCCTGAGCGTCTCACGCTCGATTCGCTCAGCGGAATCGCCGGGGCTGGAACTCCACGGCGCGAAGTCGTCGCCATCGAGTTCGGCGGGAATCAGGAGCTCCGTGCGCACCAGGTGAGCCGCGAGTTTTCCCGCTTCCTCCACCGTTGCCATTCCCGGAGTTCCATATTCGATCAGCGCAGCGATGACATCGCGCAAAGTCGCGCCATCGGACTCCGCCTGCTCCCATATGTACTCGAGAACATCGTGACTCACGCCGTCAGCGTCGATCACGGGGCCTCCTTCGCCACATGGACCTTGACCACTTTTCCTCCATCGCCCGGCCAGATCTCCAACGTTGGTTCGCCCGGCGTCGTCCGCGCCGTCTTCCTGATCCCCATCAAGGTCCCGTCGGAAAACGAGGTCAGGCGGCCGTTGAACGTGGAAGATTCCACTGTGTGTCCGCCGACGCGCAGAGCATCCCAAAGCTCCCTCACCCGCTGCCCCGACTCGACCTCACGCACTATAGCCTTCCTTCCTCGTGGCGAGCGTCTGCCGATCCCTTCCCCCTCGCGTACTCGCTCGCGGTCTTCCCTCGCCACGTTCCCACCGTCGGCGGCGCGGCCAGTGGCGCCGCGTCCGTAGAAGCGGTCGGCGCGGCCGGTGGTACTACGGACGTAGGGCTGGGCGGGGGTGTTACCGGCCCTGAGTGGTTTCCGCCTGCGATGGTGTCGAGGTAGTGGCGGATCAGGTCTGCGGACCGGCCGAACGCGGCGTACGCCTGCTTCAGTGGCTGGGCCGCGTCGGCGGCGGCCTTCACCGTCCACACCACGTCGTGGTGCGCTGAAGCTAAGAGGAGTTGGGCCGAGAGTTGGCAGCCCCGTTCCGCCCTGTCGAGCGCCGCGACCAGGTCGCGTTGGGCTTCCTCGATTTCCAGGAGGGCCGTGCGTGCCTGGGCGACGACGTTGGCGACGGACACTGAGCACCCCCACAAAGCGATCGCGGACAGTGATGGACCGTAGCAACGGGTGATGGCCTGGGGGGTGCGAACGGCCTCCTTCGGTGTGGGGGAGGACAGTTCGAGGGGCAGCACGGTGACGAGCAAGCGCGGGAACCGCGCGAACCCGCCAGCGGAACCTGGCTTACCTCATGCCGTTGGACCAGGCGGTTTGGCGCTCCACGAGCGCACTGGAGATGAGCCTCCAGATTCCGTCGACGACAAGGGGGTGGTCCACGTCGAGGTGCCCATCGGGTTGCTCGCTCTCGTCGGGGCGCGTCGGTGGATGTCCGAGTCGCGGTCCTCCGCGGTGCGAAGCGGCGAAGGAGGACGTGGAGGTCGAGCTGACCGCCACCGGGTACACCGTCCCCGCCGAGCACCGCCTGCGGGTCGCGGTGTCCACCGCCCGAGGGGGAGTTCGGCTGCCCGGACCCGGAGGAGTCCGCCGTGCACCTGGTGGCGTTGATCGACGGTCTCGCGCTCCAGCGGTTGCGGCAGGCGCCGCCGTTGACCGCTGAGCAGGCCCGGCGGCACCTGCACCGGTTCGTCGAGACCGAGCTGCGCCTCCGGCCCACGGGGAACTGAGCGCGGGCCCCGGCAGGCTTCTGGCGAGTGCGTGCGTGCGACACCCAGGCGCGCGGTGAACCCCACAGGATGGGCCAGCGGATCGACCACCGCGTTCCCTTGCGGGACGGCGGCCGGGACGTACCGTCGCCGTGACCCGACCAACCCGTCCCCGGCCGGTGAACATCTCTCGGCGGGTTCGGGCGCTGGTGGTCGCGGCGACCGTGGCGCCCGCCCGGGACGTGCTCCTGGCGGCACGGTGGTTCGTGGACGGGGAGGCAGTATGACCGCGCTCGCCGGTTCCCTTCCCCGACCGCTCTCTGACGACGTCCTCGACCGGCGGATCCGCGCCCACCAGCAGCACGCGGACAGCGTGGTCACCCTGTACCGGCGCCCGCGCCCGCCCGACGATGAGAAGGTGGCCGCGCTGGTGACGATGCACCGACGTGGATGTGTCCGATGGGCGCGCGGCATCCAGGTGCGACGGTGCGACGGACGAAGTCCGGCCGGGACCGACTGGGCGCATGGAGGAATCCCCGTATCCAGTATCAACTGGATACGGGGATTCCTCCTGCTCTATTCCTGGAACTCGAAGTAATCCAGGATGATCATCAGCAGCGGTGTCAGCCGGCCCACCAGCGCACGCCCTCCTTCGGTGAGCTGGTGGCGCCGCAGCACTGGCGCCCCGGGGGCAGGGCTGGCGCGGGCCACGCCCCGCAGCAGCAGGTGGCGACGCTGGAGGTGCTTGCGGACCGCTTCCCACGCCGGGTGGGACAGCCCCACCTGGTGGCATACCGCGCTGGCCGTGGTGGGGCCGTCGGCGACGATCTCCAGCACGGCCGCGCCGGCCACGGTCAGGTCGTGCACCCGGCAGGCGGTGGCGGTGAGCACCGCGACCGGGGCCGACCGGTCGAGGCGTCCCGCGAGGACGGCGTGGGTGAGCCGG
>NZ_AGVX02000814.1 GCF_000239155.1 Actinoalloteichus spitiensis RMV-1378 | reverse complement strand
GAGCGACCAGGTACCCCCGGTGCGCCGCTGCCAGGTCCCGCCGCCAGGTGGCCAGAACGACGTCGGGGGTGGCGGCGGGCGCCCCCGACGAGGAAGGTGGCGGTCCGCCAGGTAGCGGGCCCCTCGCCTCCAGGAGTCGCGTCGCCTCCGGCCGTCGAACGTCGTCGCCCGACCTCGGCGATCCCGAGGGCACCGCACCACCCGCTCCCGTGGGTCCCACCGGGACCAGCGCGGGAGCGGGGGACATCGTCCACGGGGCGTGGACGCTTCCGCCGACCACCGACCGAGCGGGCGGGTCGACTCGCTCCGCCGGGGTCGCCCTGCCGTGGCCGGCCACGGCAGGTCCGCCGGCGGCGGTGCCCGCCGGCCGGACCGCTCCCTCGCCACCTCGGGCCGCGCTCCCCTGACCGGCCAGGGTGCGGTCGGCCACGACGACGCCAGCCGCCCGCAGTTCGGCCACCACCCTGTCCAGTTGCCGCAGCGCGCGGCCCTCGACGCCGTCCAGCGGAACGGCCAGGTGTTCACGCCCGGCCAGGGTGCGTCCGATCCAGGCCGTGCACTGGCTGCCCGGCCCCTGCTCGAGGAAGATCCGCACGCCGTCGGCCCAGGCGTTGCTGACCGCGTCGGCGAAGCGCACCGTGCCCAGCGCCTGCGCGGTGAGCGCGTCGGCGAAGCCCTCCGCCGTCACGGGGAAGGGAGCGCCGCTGGCGCCGCCGTAGAAGCGGACGCCCGGGTCGACGGTGGCGCGGTGGTGGTGCCGCCACCACCTGTCCCGCACCTCGGCGAGTACCGGCGCGTGCGCGGCCATCGGGTAGTCCACCGCCACCGCTTCCGCTCCCGGGATGTCCCGCACCACGGCCGAGCAGGCCACGCTCTCCCCACCGACCACGCAGACGTCGGGCGCGGTGACCGCCAGCAGGTGC
>NZ_AGVX02000815.1 GCF_000239155.1 Actinoalloteichus spitiensis RMV-1378 | reverse complement strand
GCGAGGCGGGAACGGCGAGCCGGGCTCCGCCCCTCGCCCGGCTGGGTTTCGCGCCGGAGAGGAAGGAAGGGTTGTTGGGGCACGCCGCCGGACGATCTCCCCGGGGAGGGCTGGCCCTGGCCGCACGACGCCGCGAGGTCGACCGGGTTCCGGGCGGCCGTGGGCGTGCCGTCGCCGGTGCTGGCCGGGCCGGCACGGGGCGGTCCCGCTTCCGGTGCGCCCGCCGGGCCACCAACGGCGGTCACGCCCCGACCCCGTGCCCAGCGGCCCCTGAGTCCAGGGAACCGGGGCGTCGCCGGTTCGTCCTCAGGTTCCACCGCCGGGGCCGACCGGACCTGGCCCGGGTTCCGGAGCGGTCGGTGGCCCGGACCTTCGCGGGTCGGCCTCGACGCGGCCCGGCGGCGCAGGAGAGGGCCGCGGCCCCCGCCTCGGTCGGCGGGCCCCGGCCCCGCGCCGGGTGTCCGCCGGATGGCGTCAACCGTGCCCGAGGACCGATGGCCCCTTCGGCCGCCGGGGGTGAGCGTTCTGGAGCCCACCCCACTGATCCCAACCGCGCAATTCTGACCACCGGACGGAAACTTCTTGCTCCCGCATTCATCACTGGTTAGTGTCCGTCCGGAACATTCCAGACGGCACCGCCGCCGTTCAACTTCTCCCTTTTTCGGACATCCCGGATTCGGCGAGTTGGCGGCGCCGCCAACCCTTTCGGGTAGACCGAGGACATGACGGGAGCACGTCCGGGAACCTGGAGGGCGCATGATGTCGGGACACACGGGGAACGGTTCCCCCACCGGAGCGGAGGGGCGGGGGGTCCGGGCGGCGGCCGTCGCGGAGCCCGCACCGTCCCGAGGCGGAGCCGAGCGGGCCCCCCGGCGCGTCGTCGTCACCGGGGCGGCGGGGATGCTGGGGACGGCGTTGATCTCCCAGGACTGGCCCGAGGTGCGGTGGGTGGGGGTCGACCTCCGGCCCGCGCCGGCCCGCACCCGGGGCCGCGCGCGGTTCCTCATCGCGGATGTTCGGGATACCGCCGCGCTGACCAGGATATTCAGCGGGGCTGATGCGGTGGTGCACGCGGCAGCGGCGCTCCCGAGCCACCGTGCGTCCGAGATCAGGTCGGTCGACGTGGACGGTACCGACTCGGTGCTCCGCGCCGTCCGGGCGGCCGGCGTCCCCCGACTGGTGCACGTCTCGTCGACCGCGGTGTACGGACTGCCGGCGGACTGCCCGACCCCGGAGGACTACCCGTGCCGCCCCGTCGACCCCTACAGCGAGGCGAAAAGGGCGGCGGAGGTCCTGGTCGAGAGGCACCGGGATTCCGGGCTGTGCGCACCCGTTCTGCGCCCGAAGACCTTTCTCGGAGAAGAACGTCTCGGCCTGTTTTCCATGCTCTTCGAATGGGCCGACGAGGGCCGGTCGTTCCCACTTCCAGCGGGAGGACGAAAACGGGCCCAGATGTTGGACGTCGAGGATCTGTGCACGGTGGTGCGCGCGACGTTGCGAATGCCGGACTCGGTGGTGAACGACACGTTCAATATTGGTGCCACGAGGTTCGGCACGTTGCGGGAGGATTTCCAGAGCGTGCTGGACGCCGCCGGGCACGGCGGACGGGTCGTCGGCGTGCCGGTGTTGCCGGCGGTCGCCGTGCTCCGCGGACTGGCGGCGCTCCGCCTGTCGCCGGTGTACAAGCGGTTGGTGCACAAGCTCGTGCGGGACTCCTACGTCGACACCAGCCGGGCGAGCCGGGTGCTCGGGTTCGAGCCCCGGTACAGCAACGAGGAGACCCTGCTCCGCACCTACGAGTGGTGGCGCGGGCGGACCACCGACCACGCCGTCACCCGCACCGGGCGGACCCACCGCGACCCGTGGAAGCAGGGCGCGCTGCGGTTGGCCAAGGCCTTCTTCTGATCGCGCCCCCGCGAACGGGGACGGCGGCGCCACCCCCGGCTGACTGACGTCCCGGAACGGCGGTGGTGATCCCGCCTCGCCCGTTCCCGCGACCGGCTCCCGGTCACCGCTGCCCTGGCCGGCTCCCGAACACCGCTCCCTCGCCCGGCGACGACGCCGCGCGACCGAGGCCAGCCCTGGCCCGCTCACCGCCGGTGGGAGGCCGGGACAACCGGACGAGAGGACCCGCGTGGACCAC
>NZ_AGVX02000816.1 GCF_000239155.1 Actinoalloteichus spitiensis RMV-1378 | reverse complement strand
GGGGACGCGTTCCGCCTGCCCGACCTCCCCCACCGCACCGCCCGCCACCCCCGCGAGGAGAAACCCGCCCCATGAGCCCGACGACCGTTCTCGACACCCGGGCGCTCAACCGCGCGACGCTGGCCAGGCAACTCCTGCTCGACCGCGCGCACCTCCCGGTTCTCGACACCGTCGCCCACCTGGGCGGGCTCCAGGCACAGGAGCCGCAGGAACCGTTCGTCGGCCTCTGGTCGCGGCTGCGCGCCTTCCGCCCGGACGCGCTCTCGGAGCTGCTGACCGGCCGCCGCGTGGTGCGGGCCCACCTGATGCGCCGCACCGTCCACCTCCTCACCGCCGAGGACGCGCTGGCCTGGCGGAGCCGCCACGACGGGATGCTGCGGCAACGGGTCCTGGGTGTCTACCGCGACGCTCTGACAGGGGTGGACCTCGACGCGCTCGCCGCGGCGGGTCGCGCGGTGCTGGCCGACGGCGAGCCACGGTCGATGTCGGAGCTGGCGCGTGCGGTGGCTGACGGCTGGCCCGGGGTCGGTCCACGGCCGTTGGGGGAGATGCTGGTCGCCGCCCTCATCCCCACGGTGCAGATACCGCCGCGCGGGCTGTGGCGGACGAAGGCGGGAGCACGGTACCGCCCGCTCGCCTCCTGGTTGGGCCGGGAGCCCGCCGAGTCACCCGCCGAGGGGGAGCCCGACGCGGTCGGCGTGGCGCTGCTGCGCCGGTACCTCGCCGCGTTCGGGCCGGCCGCCTCGGCCGACCTGCGGGCCTGGTGCGGCCTGGCCGGCCTGCCCGCGGCGGTGGCGGCGGTCCGCGAGGAACTGGTCTCCTTCCGCGACGAACGCGGGCGCGAACTGCTCGACCTGCCCGACGCACCACGCCCCGACCCCGACACGCCCGCGCCGGTCCGGTTCCTCCCCGCGTTCGACAACGCGGTCCTCGGCTACCACGACCGGAGCCGGATCATCGACACCGCACACCGTGGCCTGTCCGTGACCGGAGCCCGCGTCGTCCTGGTGGACGGGCGCGTCCACGCGACGTGGACCGTCGACTCCGGAACCGTGGTCGTCACCCCGCTGGCCCCCCTGTCCGTGGCCGACCGCGACGCCGTCGTCGAGGAGGGCCGCGCGCTGGCCTCCTTCCTGTCCGACCACGACAGCGGCGACGTGCGGATCTCCCGCCCTCCCGCCTGAGGCGCCGCCAGGCCGTGCGACCACCGGGCCGGGGAGGGCGGGGGTGGTCGGCGAAGGGCGGTGATCCCGTGCGCCGTCCAGCACGGAGCCGGTGGGGTACCGATACTGGCTGCGACCGGACGGCACCGGCCCCGTCATCCTGAGGTGACGGCGTGCGGGACGCACTCGCGAAAGGAACACCACCGATGACGTTCCCGATTCTCGAAGGCAAGGTCGCGATCGTGACTGGTGCGGCCATGGGCATGGGCGAAGCGACCGCCACGCTCTTCGCCGAGGCAGGAGCCCGGGTCGTGGTCGCCGACCTGAACGAGGAGCGGGGCAGGGCCGTGGCCGCCGACATCGAGTCGGCGGGCGGCAGCGCCCTGTTCCACCAGGTCAACGTCGCGGTGAGCGACCAGGTTCAAGCTCTGGTCGCCGCGACGGTCGAGCGGTACGGGCGGCTGGACGTCGCCGTGAACAACGCCGCCGTGGCCCCCGACGACCGGCCGGTCTCCGACTTCGACGAGCAGTACTGGGACCGGGTGCTGGCGGTGGACCTCAAGGGGACGGCGCTGTCGATGAAGTGGGAACTCCGCCAGCTCCTCCGCCAGGGGGAGGGCGGGTCCATCATCAACATCTCCTCGGTCAGCGGTTTCCGCCCCCAACCCCACAACGCCGCCTACGTGGCCGCGAAACACGGCGTCAACGGGCTCACCAAGACGGCGGCGTTGGAGAACGGCGCGCATGGCATCCGGGTGAACGCGGTCGCGCCAGGAGCGATCGATACTCCCATGCTGCGCGGCGCCCTGGAGCAGCTCGGCCTCACCGAGGAGCAGTACGCACCCCAGCTGAGCCTGTTGGGCCGCTTCGGCCAGCCCCGCGAGGTGGCCCAGGCCAGCCTCTGGCTGGCCTCCGACCTCTCGTCCTACGTGACCGGGTCGGTGATCCACGCCGACGCCGGGTACACCAGCCGCTGACCGCCAGCCCACCACGCGGCAGGTTCGGCTCCCGGTCGGACGTCGGACTCGCGGGCGGGCCAGGACGTGATCGCCCCGGCCCTCCGCGTTCTGGTCGCGTCTCGTTCTGGCCGGGAACCACGCCAGCGCCGGGCGGGAGCGGACGGCGACGGTCCGGTCAGGACGTCGTCGTTCCCTGCCCTAGGTCCGGAGAGACCGGGAGGGGCGTCGCGGCAGGGTGGAAGGACATCAGGTGCCCGGCCGGTTCAGCCGGTGGCCGGGGCGCGAGTTCTGCCGCGATCTGGTCGACGCGGCTCCACCGTCGGCGCCGGCCGGTCGCCCCTCCCCCGCTGGTGACCACGGAAGGACACGGCACGTCGCCGCTGATCGCCACGGCCGGGCAGCGCGAGGCCTGCTCTCACGGGGCCGGTCGGGTGTCCTCGGGCGAGCCCGGAGCCGCGCGTCCCGTGGCCGGTCGGGTTCCCTCGGCGACGCAGCCGAGGACCACTC